>NZ_JBFOHL010000006.1:0-197908 GCF_040812275.1 Rhodanobacter geophilus
ATCGGGATGCTCCGTTTCGTGTGCTTGGCGGCTCACGTTCGGAGTTTCCCCGATGGACTCCTGCATACGTCAAACTTCTACAGCCTCCCCGGCAGAGCCGGGGGGACTCCCTTGCTGGTCTAGCTGCGCGCGTCGCAGGCTGCCAGCGCCGCCTTCAACGAAAAAATTCCGCGCATCGCCACCCATTTCTCGCCGGGTTTCGCCCACGGCAGGCGCTGCTGGTAGCGATCCATCAACTGCTCCCAGGCCTGCACGCGCGGATCGGCCGCATCGGCCGCCTGCTTGCCCGCGGCGTCGTAATCGTCAGGCACCTGCATCACCATCACCAGCCGGTTGCCGCTGCGGAAGATCTCCATGTCCTCGATGCCGGCGGCGCGGATCGAGGCGACGATCTCCGGCCAGACCACGTCGGGCCGGTGCCAGTTCTCGTACTCGGCGATGGCCGCCGCATCGTCGCGCAAATCCAGGGCGTAGTAGAGGCGCGGCATCAGGTGTCCGCCCTGCCCGCATGCGACAGGCGTCGCCAGGCGAACCACGCCACCACGGCGAAACTCAGTGCCGGCACGCTCAGCGCGCGCGCGATGCCGGCGAGGTCGGACACCGCGCCCATCGCCGCGGTGAGTACCGCGCCGCCTATGATGGTCATCACCAGCAGGGCCGAGCCGAGCTTGCGCTCGTCGTCGTCCATGCCTTCGACGCCCAGCGCGAAGATGGTCGGGTACATCACCGACATGAAGAAGCTGCAGGCCACCAGCGCGCAGGCGCCGCCCAGGCCCGGCCGCAGCAGCGCGTACAGGTTGAGCAGCACGTTGATCGCGGCGAACGCCAGCAGCAGGCGCACCGGCGCCAGGTATCTCATCAGCGCCGTGCCCGCGAAGCGGCCCGCCATGAAGCACACCAGGGCGGCGAGGATGAAGTCCGCCGCCGCGTGCGCCGAGGTGCCGGGCATCGATGCCTGCACGTAGCGGATGGTGTAGCTCCACACGCCGACCTGCGCGCCCACGTAGAAGAACTGCGCCGCCATCGCGCTGGTGAAGCCGCGGTCGCGCAGCAGACGGGCCAGCGCGCCGTCGTGCCCGGTGGCGCGCGTGGTCGGCACGTGCGGTGCGGCCACCGCGGGGAAGCGCATCACGAGCACCAGCGCGGCCCAGGCCAGCACCACCAGGCCGATGCAGAGGTAGGGCCCCTGCACCGCGTGCGTCGCCGCCGCGTAGTAGGTGGCGCGCCCGGCGGCGCTCATCGTGGCCAGTTGCTGCGGCGTGTGCTCCACGCCTGCGAGGATGAAATGCTTGCCGATCAGCACGCCGGCGATCGAACCCAGCGGGTTGAACGCCTGCGCGAAGTTGAGCCGGCGCGCCGCGCCCTCGCGCGGCCCCAGCACGGTCATCAGCGGATTGGCCGAGGTTTCCAGGAAGGCCAGCCCGGTGGCGATCACGAACAGGGCGAACAGGAACATGCCGTAGGTGCGCAGCTGCGCCGCCGGCCAGAACAGCAGCGCGCCCGCGCCGTACAGCACCAGGCCCACCACCACCGCCTCCTTGTAGCCGAAGCGGCGCATGAACATCGCCGCGGGCATCGCCACCAGGAAATAGCCGAGGTAGAACGCGCTCTGCACCAGGCCTGCCTGGAAATCGTCAAGCACGAAGGCCATCTTGAACTGCGCGATCAGCACGTCGTTGAGGTTGTTCGCGGCGCCCCACAGGAAGAACAGGCCCACGATCAGGAACAGCGGCAGCCAGCGGCGCAGGCCCTGCGGTGCAGCGGTTGCCGGCGTGGCCGGGTGTTCCGTCGTCATTCGTGCATCCACCCCGATCTCCCGTTGCAGTTCGCGCATGCCGGACACGGCGGTGCAAATATGAAACAGTTATTCACCAGCGCAAAGACGCACCGCAGCATGCCAGGATGACATGACGGCCACCCGCCGCATGCGGCAAGCTAGCCAGACCATGACGAAGCCCGACTCCAAATACCGCGCTCCCGCCCTCGACAAGGGCCTGGACATCCTCGAACTGCTGGCCAGCGCGCACAAGCCGCTGAGCATCGTGGAAATCTCCGAAGGCGTCGGCCGCTCGCGCGGCGAGATCTTCCGCATGCTGCAGGTGCTGGAGGAACGCGACTACATTGCCCGCACCGGAGGCGACGGCGGCTACTGCATCACGCCGCGGCTGTTCCGCCTGGCGATGGAATTGCCGCCAGTGAAGAGCGCGATCGAGGCCGCCTTGCCGGTGATGCACCGGCTTGCCGAAACCACCGAGCAGGCCTGCCACCTGGTGGTGCCGTCGCGCGACCAGATCGTGGTGATCGCCCGCGCCGACCCGCCCGGCGAGATCGCCCTGGTGGTGCGCATCGGCCATCGCCGGCCGATGTCGCAATCCATCTCCGGCCACGTGCTGCTGGCGTTCCAGGACGAGCAGCTGCGCGAGCACTGGCTGGACATCATCGCCAGCCAGGAGGCCGACCTCGACCGCAAGAAGCTCATGCGCCAGCTCACCCAGGTGCGCAGCCAGGGCTACGCCTGCGCACGCAGCCATGTGGTGGACGCGGTCACCGACATCTCGGCACCGGTGCTCCAGCACGGGCACGCCGTGTGTGCGCTCACCGTGCCGTTCATCGAGCAACGCGCCTCGGCGCAGACGCAGCAACGCACCATCGCGGCGCTGTGCCAGGCCACGGCGGAGATCTCCGACATCCTGCACTACGGCACGACAACGCCGAAGCGGTAAGCCCGCGGAAGCGCATCCTGCGCGCGATTGTCCTGGCGTTGATCGAGGCGCGGGCCATCGCGCACACGGTGCGCTCCTGCAAGAAGATCCCGAACCCGCAAGGAACCCCGCCATGAACCAGCCCGCCCTGTCCGTCCTCGCGCTGGCCTGCGTCGCCGGCCTCGCCATCGCCACGCCGGCCGGTGCAGCCACGCCCACCGCGAGCGGTGCCGACATCACGCTGTACCGCAGCGACAGCGCCACGCTGTACGCGAGCAGCGGCGACAGCAACGTCGACGACGGCTACGCGGTGATCCGCGAGCAACGCGCGCTCACGCTCAGGCCCGGCCTGCAGGACATCACCCTGGGCGACCTGCCCGACCATCTCGATGCCGAGGCGCTGGCGCTGGGCTTTCCCGACGGTGGCGCCAGGGTAGTCTCGCAGCGCCTGCTGCTGGGCCGGGGCGGCAGCGCCGCGCTCACCGGCCTGATCGGCCGCGAGGTCAGCGTGCTGGGCAGCAATGGCGGAACGCTTGCCAGTGGCACCTTGAAGCGCGTCGGCGCCGATGGCCTGATGATAGAAAGCACTTCAGGCACCAGTCCGGGCACGACCTGGATCCACCAGTACGCTGGCGTGCGCGTGGGCAACGGCGACTTTCCCGGCGGCTCCAGCCTGCGCTTGCGCGTGGCCGCCGCGCGCGGCGGCAGCAGCGAGGCCGTGCTCAGCTATCCCACCAGCGGCCTTGGCTGGCGCGCCGCCTACGTGGCCACGCTGCAGCCGGGCGATGCGTGCCGCATGCAGTTCGAATCGCGCGCCAGCATCGCCAACCGCAGCGGCCGCGACTGGAACGACGCGAAGCTCACCCTGATCGCGGGCGAGCCGAACTTCGCCAAGGCCTCGGCGCCGCGCCCGCTGATGATGCAGGCCAAGGCGTTTGCAGCCGCCGCGCCGATGCCGCAGCAGGAACAGATGGACAACTACCGCAGCTACACCCTGCCCGCACCGGTGAGCCTGCCCGACGGCAGCGTCAGCCAGGTACCGCTGTACGCCACGCGCGGCATGGATTGCGAGCGCACCAGCCTCTACGAAAACGGCGGCAACTGGCTGCCGCAGCAGCCGATGCTGGGCCGCGACTTCAACAGCGACACCACCGGCGGCAACATCGTCGGCACGCTCAAGCTCACCGCCTTCGACAGCCTGCCCGCCGGCTACCTGCGCGTGCTCGCGCAGGACAGCCACGGCACGCCGCGATTCATCGGCGAAGGCCGCATCGAGGACACGCCCAAGGGGCGCGACGCGAGCATCACGCTGGGCCAGGCCTTCGACCTGCGCGCCCGGCGCGAGCGCACCGCCTTCCACGTGGACCAGGCCGGCCGCACGCTGGACGAGGCCTTCCGCATCACGCTCACGAATGCCGGCGACAGCGCGCGCACCGTCACCGTGCGCGAGCACCCCAACCGCTGGCGCGAATGGAAGCTGGCCTCGTCCAGCCAGCAGCCCGCCAGGCAGACCACCGACACGCTGGAGTTCCGCGTGAACGTGCCCGCCGACGGCAAGGCGGTGCTGGACTACGCCGTGCACTACCGCTGGACCGCGGACCAGCATCCGCAGCAGTAACTTCCAAGGAATCGCCCCATGCTCGAAGTCATCCCGCACGACGCCGTCACCGAGATCCGGCTGGCGCGCCCGCCGGTCAACGCGCTGAACCTGGAACTGCTGCGCGCGCTCCACTCCGCCGTCGACGACGCCATCGGAAACGGCGCGCGCGGCATCGTGCTGTCCGGCGTGCCCGGCATGTTCAGCGCCGGCGTGGACGTGCCCGCCCTGCTCAAGCTGGACCGCGCCGGCGTGCGCGCGTTCTGGCGCGAGTTCTTCGACATGGGCTGCACGCTGGCGCGCTCGCCGGTGCCGCTGGTGGCCGCGATCACCGGGCACAGCCCGGCCGGCGGCGCGGTGCTGTCGCTGTTCTGCGACTACCGGGTGATGGCCGAGGGCCCGTACAGGATCGGCCTCAACGAAGTGCAGGTAGGCCTGACCGTGCCCGACTGCATCCAGTTCGCGCTGCGCCGCGTGGTGGGCGCCTACCGTGCCGAGCGGCTGCTGGTGGCCGGCGCGATGGTCAACGCGCAGGAAGCGCTGGCCTGCGGCTTCGTGGACGAGACCACCGGCATCGACCAGGTGGTCACCCGTGCCCGCGTCTGGCTGGACGAGCTGCTGACCCGTCCCGCGCACTCCATGCTCGGCACGCGCCGCATCGCCCGCGCCGATCTGGCCGAGGTGTGGGCCGATGTGGACGCGCTGCCGATCGACGACTTCGTCGAGGGCTTCCACCACCCGCAGACGCAGGCCACGCTGCAGGCGCTGGTGGCGCGGCTGGGCAAGAAGGACTGATGCCCTTCCCGGCAGCTGCCGCGCGCCTCAGTGCGCACGCGGCAGGTGCAGCGTGACGTGGCCGTCCGCGCCATGCGCGGTGACCACGCCCGCATCGGTGACCAGTTGCACCACCACCGGGCGGGCGGCGGCCGGCCACTGGCCCTCGCGGCCGGCGATGTCCACCTTCACCGTGTCGCCCTGGCGTTCGGCGCGGTAGGTGGTGAGGCGGTATTCGCCGCGGCGGTAGCCGTAGCCCTCGCCCGCGTCCTCGTACAGCTCGCCCTGCGCCTGGCCGTGCGCGTCCAGGCATACCAGCAGGGTCAACGGTTTGAGCGAATCCTCGTTGGTGTCCTGCACGATCCGCCCCAGCGGCACGATCGCGCCGCCGCGCACTTTCAGCGTGGCCTGCAGCGGATCGGCACGGTCGCCGTCGACCAGCGACACCGTGCGCCAGATGCCCTGCGGCAGGGCCGGCTGCTGCGCGAAGGCCGGCACCACCAGCAGGTCGCCGCCCAGCAGGAAGGCCTGCTGCTCCGCGCGCAGCCGCGGGTCGCGCGGATCGGCGAAGAACACCGGCTGCATCACCGGCACGCCGTCCACCGAACTTCGCCGGAACAGCGTGTAGAGATACGGCAGCAAGCGGTAGCGGCGCTCGATGGCGATGCGCGCGGTCTTTTCCACCGCCGGCCCGAACGCCCACGGCTCCTTCTGCTGCGGCGCCTTGATGGTGTGCCCGCGCGAGAACGGATAGAACGCGCCCACCGCGATCCAGTTCGCCCACAGCCCGGGCGTGGCCACGCCGCTGAAGCCGCCGATGTCCGGCCCGCTGAACGGCTGGCCGGACAGGCCGAGGTTGATCGACATCGGGATCGACAGCCTGAGGTCGTCCCAGGTCGAGGCGTTGTCGCCGGTCCAGGTGGCCGCGTAGCGTTGGCCGCCGAGGAAGTTGGAGCGCGTCAGCACGAACGGCCGCTTGTCCGGGTCCGCGGCCTGGATGCCCTCGCGCGTGGCGCGCACCATCAGCATGCCGTACACGTCGTGGTATTCCAGGTGCGGCCCCGGCGCCAGCGCGCCGCCACCGCGATGCTGGTTGTCGTCGGGCATGGTCTGCCCTTCCACGTTGAACACGGAAGGCTCGTTCATGTCGTTCCACACGCCGTCCGCGCCCTGCGCCATGAAGTCCTTGTACAGGCCCGACCACCATTGCCGCGTCTGCGGCCGGGTGAAGTCGGGATAGACCACCGCGCCGGGCCACACCGTGCCGTGGTAATCGTGGCCTTGCGCATCCTTCACCCACACGTCCTGCGCGGTGCCGCTGTCGTAGACCTTGTAGCCGGGATCGATCTTCACGCCCGGGTCGATCATCCACACGCTGTGGAAGCCGCGCGCATGCAGCTCGCGGTTGAGCCGCTTCGGGTCCGGGAACGTCTTTGGATTGAAGGTGAACACGCGGAAGCCGTCCATGTAGTCGATGTCCATCCAGATCACGTCGGCCGGGATGCGGCGCTTGCGGAACTCCTCGGCGATCTGCAGCACGCGCGTATCGGGCGTGTACGACCAGCGCGACTGCTGGTAGCCCAGCGCCCAGCGCGGCGGCAGCGGCATCGTGCCGGTGAGCGCCGCCAGCCCTTCCAGCACGGCCTGCGGCGAGGCGCGGTCGATCACGATCACCGGCATCGCCGGCCCGCTGGACTCGAACACGATGTCGCTGCCGGTGGCCAGCGTGGCGCGCCAGGTGGAATCGAACAGCACGCCGAACGCGCTGCCGTCCGGCCGCACGCCCAGCACCCACGGGTGCGACTGGTAGAGCTGCTTGCCGTCGTCCTTCGCGTACTCGAAGTTGTCGGTGTTCCACAACGTGATGCTTGCGCCGTTGCGCCGCAGCGGGCCGGTGACCTCGCCGGTGCCGTACAGGTCGGCGCCCTGCGGCACCGCCACGGTGACGCGGGTCTTGCCGTCGTGGCGGTCGAAGCGCGGGCGGATCGGCCATTGCGCCGGCAGCGCGCCTTCGGCCACCGGCGTGCGCAGCAAGGCCAGCGAGTGGGGATAGGTCGTCATGCCCGGCGGCAGGAAGGCGGCGATGCCGTCGCCGATCTGCTCGGCCGTGACGTGTGTCGTCGCGGCAACAGGCTGGCCCGGCGGCGCAGCCAGCGCGGTGCCGGCGAACAGGCTCAGGGCGAAGGCGGTGCTCGGCAGCAGTCTCGACATGCGGCGCCTCTCGGTATCGGGGGACGCCGGCCAGCTTACCGAAAGGCGCCGCGCTGCGCGTCGCGCTGCCACCTGACGACTTCCTCGACGGCCGCTTCCCTCCACGCACACAAGCCACACCGCAGGCGCCGGCGGCGCGACGCAAGGGCAAGGGCCGACCCGGGGCCGGCGGTCTCCGCGTGGCGCGCGCCGTGATGCCGAAACCGCGAGCAGATGCTCAAGGCTCCCAGATCATGTGCACGTCGGCGCGCGCGTAATGCGAACCCGCACGCGGCGCCGGATGGTGGCGAAAGCCCACGCTTTCATACAGCGCCAGCGCGGGCGCGAGCAGGCTGCTGGATTCCAGGAACAGTTCGCGCGCGCCGAGCGTGCGGTACAGGGCCAGCGCCGCGTCCATCAGCTGACGGCCCGCGCCGCGGCCGCGCGCTTCGGGCGCCACCGCCATCTTGGTGAGTTCGTAGACGCCGTCGCCCTCGTTCTTCAACGCGACGGTGCCGAGTGCACGCCCGGCTTCGTCGATGGCGAACAGGATGTGGCCGCCATTCGCCAGGATGTATTTCTCGGGATTCCCCAGCACTTCGCGGTCGTATGCTTCGACCACGAACCAATGCTCCAGCCATTCGATGTTGAGCGTGGCGAACGCCTCCCGCCAGCGCGGCTCGAAGCCGACGATGCGGATGCCGTGCCAGCGGGCGGGTGTGTTCATCGCGTGCGTCCTGGGGATCAGCAGCCCATGGTTCTTCCGGGTCCGCCGTGTTCGCGGCCCTGCAGCGAAGCGCGGCGCTCACTCCCCGCCCGTAGCCACCGGCCGCGAGCGGTCGCTGACCCAGCCGCTCCACGACGGTGCGTACAGGCGCGAGCCGACGAGCCCGGCGTGCTCCATCGCCAGCAGGTTGTGGCAGGCGGTGACACCGGAGCCGCACATGTGCACGACCTCGGCCGGCGCGCGCGTGCCGAGCACGGCGAGGAATTCGCGCTCAAGCTCGGCCGCGGGCTTGAAGCGGCCATCGGCGGCGAGGTTGTCGGCGAACGGGCGGTTCAGCGCGCCGGGCACGTGGCCGGCGACGGGATCGAGCGGCTCGGTGTCGCCGCGGTAACGCGGCGCGGCGCGCGCGTCGAGCAGCAGCGGTGCGGGCGCGGCGTGCAGCGCATCGTGGTCGAGCAGCACCTGGGCCGGGTCGAATTGCACCGCGACCCTGGTCGCCGCGCGTCGCGGCACGGCGGTCTCCACCGGCAGGCCGGCGGCCTGCCACGCGGCGTAGCCGCCATCGAGCACGGCCACGGCCCGTTCGCCGGCAAGGCGCAACAGCCACCACAGTCGCGCGGCGGCCAGCGCGCCGTTGGCGGCGTCATACGCCACCACCTGCAGGCCCGGCCGCCAGCCCCAGCGACCGAGTGCGGCGGAGAACGCCGCAGCGGACGGCAACGGGTGGCGGCCCAGGCCGCGCGATTGCAGTGCGAGATCGGAGAGGTCGGCGTCCAGCTCGGCGTAGACCGCGCCTGGAATGTGGCCCGCCATGTAGTCGCGCCGACCCTTGGCGGCATCGGCGAGATCCTTGCGGCAATCGACGATCAGCGCTTCGCCCGGCGGCAGCACGCCGAGTTCGGCCGCGGAAATCAGTGTGGTCTTCATGCGCGTCCCATCCTCGTCAGCAGGTTGAGCAGGATCGCCGCGGTGGCGCCCCAGATGCGGTGCCCGCCGTGCACGAACTCCACCATCCCGCGCCGGTGGCCGCGGTATTCCATGACATAGCGGCGCAGGTTGGCCGGTTCAAGGAAGAACGCCAGCGGCACCTCGAACACCTCGGCCACTTCCGCGGGAGCGGGGCGCAGCTGCGCGTTCGCGGCGATGCGCGCCACCACCGGGGTGATGCAGTAGCCGCTGATCGTCTCGAAGCAATCGAGGTAGCCGAGCGGCGTCACCAGATCGCGGTCGAGGCCGATCTCCTCTTCGCTCTCGCGCAGCGCGGTGGCCAGCGCGTCGGCGTCGCCCGGATCCGTGCCGCCACCGGGAAACGCCACCTGGCCGGCGTGCGACTGCAGATGATCGGTGCGCACGGTGAGCACCAGTCGCGGCTGCACGCCCTCGCGCAGGCCCATCAGCACCGCCGCGGGCCGACGCGGCGTGTCGCCCAGCAGTTCGCTCATCTCGGCATGGTTCCAGCCCGGCGCGCCGGGAGGGTCGGACAGCGGCCGCAGGGCCTGCAACAGCGTGTCGTTCATGGGCCGGCACGCGCGGGCAGCACCTCGCGCATCACGCGCAGCCGCTCCGCCTCGCTCATGCCGCGCCAGCGGCCGATCTCCTCGATCGTGCGGCGGCAGCCGATGCAATAACCCCGGGAATCCAGTTGGCAGACGCCGATGCACGGCGTGGCGGGGGAGGATGGCGCGGCGGGGTGTTCGTTCGGCATGTCCCGGCATTTTAGCAGCAGGATACCAAGCGCTCAGGGTGCATCCTGGTCCGGCGCGGGCGGCTTGATCGCCAGCAACTCGATCTCGAACACCAGCGCCTCGTTCGGGCCGATGCGCGGCAGCGCGCCTTCCTTGCCGTAGGCCAGCTGCGGCGGGATCACCACCTTCCAGCGGTCGCCCACGTGCATGCGCGGGATCACGTCACGCCAGCCCGGGATCACGTGGTCCACGGTGAAGCTCACCGGCGCACCGTGTGCCCAGGTACTGTCGAACTCGGTGCCGTCCACCAGCATGCCGCGATAGTTCACCACCACCGTGCTGCTGACCGTGGGGCTGGCCGTGCCGTCGCCCTTCTTCAACACCGAATACTGGATGCCGGAGGGCAGCTGGACCACGCCGGGCTGCTTGGCGTTGTTCGCCATGAACGCGGCGCTCTTGCGCGCATTGGCCGCCGCGACCTGCTCGAACTCGGCCTGCGCGTCGGTGCGCAGCTGCTGGTTGAAGGCGCTCAGCTGCTGATGCATCGCCTGCATCGACACCGCCGGCGGCCGCTTGTTGTAGGCATCCTGGATCGCACGCTGCAGGGTGGCGATGTCGACATCCGGGATGCCGGCCTGGCTGCGGCCATCCACGAACTGGCTGCCGATCTGGTAGCCGATCGCGTAGGAGAGCTTGGCCTTGTCCAGCTTCGCCGGAGCCGGCTGCTGCGGACGGATCTGCGCATGCGCCACGCCGACCAGCAGCAGGCAGGGCAGCAGCCAACGCAGTCGTGTCATGCCATTCTCCATCTCGCCTCGCCGTACGTCGCGGCTGCTCCGGGACGCCCCATCGTAAGCGTTTCGCGTATTGCGTGCAGCGTCCGTGGCATGAGAAACCCGACGGCGGCAAAGGTTCCCGCTGCTACCATTCGCGTTTCGACCTGGTCGGAGTTTCCAGCATGGCCTATCGCAATCTTGAGATCAGCAACCGCGGCGCGGTGCGCACCATCACCGTGAACCGCCCGGACAAGCTCAACGCGTTGAACCGCGACACGCTCAACGAACTGACCATCGCCTTCGCCCAGGCCGCGCAGGACGACGCCGTGCGCGCGGTGGTGCTGGCCGGCGCAGGCGAGAAGGCCTTCGTGGCCGGTGCCGACATCGCCGAGATGAACGGCTACACGCCGGTGCAGGCGCAAGGCTTCTCGCGCGCCGGCCAGCGGCTGATGACGAGCATCGAGCGCCTCGGCAAGCCGATGGTCGCACGCATCCAGGGTTTCGCGCTGGGCGGTGGCATGGAACTGGCGATGGCCTGCCACCTGCGCGTGGCCAGCGAAAAGGCGAAGTTCGGCCAGCCCGAGATCAACCTCGGCCTGATCCCCGGCTTCGGCGGCACCCAGCGCCTGCTGCGCCTCGCCGGCCGCAGCGCCGCGCTGGAGCTGTGCCTCACCGGCACGGCCATCGGCGCGCAGCGCGCGTATGAACTCGGCGTCGTCAACCGCGTGGTGGCACCCGAGGCGCTGGACGAGACCGTCGACGCGCTCGCCGACCAGCTCGCCGCCGCCGCGCCGCTGGCCGCCGCCGGCATCCTCGACGCGGTGCTGCAGGGCGGCGAGGCTCCGCTCGATCAGGGGCTGGAGTTCGAGACCCAGGGCTTCGCGCTGATGTTCTCCACCGAGGACATGCGCGAGGGCACCAGCGCATTCCTGGAAAAGCGCAAGGCAGCGTTCAAGGGCGCCTGACCTTCGCCGTTCTTCCTCTCCGCTGCAGGGAGGGGAAGTTTCCTTTCAGTGATGCCCGCCGGCGTACTTCTTCTCGCCCGCGGTCACCGCCAGATCCAGCCGATTCTCCGGCGGCGCCAGCGGGCAGGTCGCGAACGGCGTGAACGCGCAGGGCGGGTTGTAGGCCTTGTTGAAGTCGAGGATCAGCTTGCCCGGCTTGTCCAGGCCACCGACGGGCAGCGCGGCGTAGAGGAAGCGCGCAGCGCCGTAGGTTTCGTTGCCCGAGGTGCGGTCGGCCAGCACGAAGAACAATTCACCGCCCGGCTCTTCCTGGTAGGGCAGCAGTTCGTAGGCGTGGCCGTCGCGGTGGAACACCGCCTTGCCCGGCACCTTCACCTTGTCGATGGTGCCGATGGCCGTGCCGATCTCGAGATCGTGTGCCGGCACGAACGGCACCCACTCGGCCTCGATGCGCCAGGACGGATCGATCGGGAAATGGTCGATGCCGGTGAAATCGCGGCGCGCCTCCGCGTCGGTGTCCTTCACGCGCAACGCCTTGCGACTGTCGCGATCGATCACGTAGAAGCTGGCGTTGCCGAAGCGAACCGTGGTGGGCTCGGCGCCGGCGGCGACGTGCATGTCGTCGACCAGCGCGGCTTCGGCCACGGCGTTGCCGTCGACGGTGGCGCCGCTGTCACGCGCCAGCGCGATGCGCACCGTGCCATCGCCCGCCAGTGTCACCGTGCCCAGGTGCGCGGGGCCAGCCTTCAGCACGATGTCGTTGTCGGCGGCGCTGCCCACGCGGTTCGCGCCCTCGTGCAGCCATTCCAGCCCGATCAGGCTGAGCCAGCCGTCCGGCGCGGTGAGCCGCGCCACGCGGGCGGCGCGCCACTGCTCGATCTCATGGGTGTAGCTCGACGGGGCTTCTGCGGCGGACACGGTGGCAACTCCGGGAATCAGGGCGAACAGGAAAGCGGCGACTCGCAACATGGGGACGATCCGCGGCAATGGAAGCCCGAGTATGGACGTCCAAACGCGGGACAGGCAAGCCGGCGCCCCCCCCTGCTTGCAGGGGAGGGCTGGGGAGGGGTGCTTTTCATCCGAGGAAAAGCTCACCCCCTCCCGACCTCCCCTGCAAGCAGGGGGAGGAGTACCTCGGCGCTACCGGCCGCGCATGAACAGCCGGTCCAGCTCGCCCAGGCTGAGCTGCGTCCAGGTGGGACGGCCGTGGTTGCACTGGCCGGAACGCTCGGTAGCTTCCATCTCGCGCAGCAATGCGTTCATCTCGGGCACCGTGAGGCGCCGGCCCGCGCGCACCGAGCCGTGGCAGGCCATCGTCGAAAGCAGTTCGTTCTCCAGCTCCTGCAGCCGGCGCGAACTGCCGTGCTGGGCCAGTTCCGCCAGCACGTCGCGGGTGAGCCGGGCCACGTCGGCCCCTTCGAGCAGTGCCGGAATGCGCCGCACCACCACGCCGGACGGGCCGCTGCGCGACAGCTCCAGCCCCCACTCGGCCAGCGCCTCGGCGTGCTCCTCGGCGGCGGCGGCCTCCTTCGCGCTCACCGCAATGTTCAGCGGTACCAGCAGCAGTTGCGAGCGCAGGTTGCTGCAGGCGCGGCCGGCCTTGAGCTTCTCGTAGGTGATTCGCTCGTGCGCGGCGTGCATGTCCACCAGCACCAAGCCCTGCGCATTCTCGGCGAGGATGTAGATGCTCTTGAGCTGGGCGATGGCATAGCCCAGCGGCGGCGCCTCGCCCTCTTCGGTGGCCGGCATCGGGGCTGCCGCGACGGCGGCGCGCGGCGATTCGCCCAGCAGCGCGGCGTAGTCCGCCAGCGGTTCGTCGCGCACGCCCAGCGCCAGCCGGCTCTGCTCCGCGCGGGCAGGCCACGATGCACTGCGGGCGACGGCAGGCAGGCCGGGCGCGGGCGCGCTCGCGGTGCTCATGTGCAGTCGCCCCTCGTCGGCCTGCGCGTGCGACTCCACCTGCCCCGCGCGGGTCTGCGCCAGCGCCTCGTGCAGGGTACGGAACAGGAAGTCGTGCACCAGCCGCTGCTCGCGGAAGCGCACCTCGTGCTTGGCCGGGTGCACGTTCACGTCGACGCCGGCCGGATCGAGTTCGAGATACAGCACGAAAGCGGGATGGCGTCCGTGGAACAGCACGTCGGCATAGGCCTGGCGCACCGCGTGCGCCACCACGCGGTCGCGCACCAGGCGGCCGTTGACGTAGAAGTACTGCTGGTCGGCCTGCGAACGCGAGGCGGTGGGCAGGCCCACCCAGCCGGACAGCCGCATGCCCGCGGCGGCATGGTCCACGCGCAGGCTCTGCGCGGGGAAATCCTCGCCCAGCACCTCGGCGACACGCTGCAGCTGCGCCTGCTCGTCGCGCGCGGCCTTCCAGATACGCACCGGCTTGCCGTTGTGGACGAGCCGGAACTCCACGCCGCCGCGCGCCAGCGCCAGCGACTTCAGCAGGTCGTCGATGTGGGCGAATTCGGTGCGCTCGGCGCGCATGAACTTCTTGCGCGCGGGTACGTTGTAGAACAGGTCGCGCACTTCCACGCTGGTGCCGGGCGGATGCTGCGCGGGACACGCCGCCTGCAGCCTGCCGCCGTCGACCTCGATGCGGAACGCGGCCTCGGCGCCGCGCTGGCGCGAGGTGAGCGCGAAGCGCGCCACCGAGGACACCGAGGCCAGCGCCTCGCCGCGGAAACCCATGCTGGCGACGTGCTCCAGGTCGTCGAAACTGCCGATCTTGCTGGTGGCGTGCGAGGCCACCGCCAGCGGCAGCTCGTCGGGCGCGATGCCGCCGCCGTCGTCGCGCACGCGGATCAGCCGCGCGCCGCCGGCCTCGATCTCCACCTCGATGCGGGCGGCACCGGCGTCGAGGCTGTTCTCGACCAGCTCCTTGACCACGGACGAGGGACGCTCGATCACCTCGCCGGCGGCGATCTGGTTGATGAGCTCGGGAGGCAATGGACGGATGACGGGCATCCGCGCACTTTAACAGTTGCGCCGATCCCGGCGCCGTCGCGCGGCGATCAACTCGCGGGAATCGCCAGCACCATGCCGGTGCGCACCGCGTTGCCGTCGATGTGGTTGGCACTCTTCAACGCGCTGATGCTGACACCGTACTGCCGCGCGATGCTGCGCAGGCTCTCGCCCTCGCCCACGCGATGCAGGTCGCGCACGTTGGCGTCGGCGGCGGTCGATGCATCGTCGGTCGGCTCGGCGGCCTGCGGCTTGCCCGGCTTTGCCGCGGCCAGCTCGGTGCCGTTGCGGCGCGCGGCCTGCGCCGCGAACCAGGTGCCCCGGGGCGGCGTGGATTCGAAGTAATTCTTCACCCCGCTCATCACCGCCTCGGCCAGCGCCTTCTGGTGCGAGGGATCGCGCAGCTTGCGCTCCTCCACCGGGTTGCTGATGAACGCGGTCTCGACCAGGATCGAGGGCACGTCGGGCGAACGCAATACCACGAAGTTCGCGCTCTCCACGTAGCCGCGATGGGTGGGGCCGATCTGGCCGAGTGCCTTCAGCACATTGCCGGCCACCGTGTCGCTGGCCTGCACGGCCCAGCCCTGCTGCATGTCCAGCAGCACCTTGGCAAGGCTGTCATCCTCGGAAGCCAGCGAGACGCCGCCGATCAGGTCGGAACTGTTTTCACGGTCGGCCAGCATGCGCGCCGCCACCGAGCTCTTGCCGCGCGAGGACAGCACCCACACCGAGGAACCACGCGCGTCGCCGCTGGCGTAGGAGTCGGCGTGGATGGAGACGAACAGGTCGGCGTCGTGCTCGCGCGCGATCTGGTAGCGGCGCGCCAGCGGAATGAAGTAGTCGCCGTCGCGGGTGAGCACCGCCTGCATGCCCGGCTGCTTGTCGATCTGCGCGGCGAGGTTGCGCGCCACCGCCAGGGTGACGTTCTTCTCCATCGTGCCATCGGGACCGATCGCGCCCGAGTCCTTGCCGCCATGGCCGGCGTCGATGCACACCACCACCTTGCGCTGGCCATCCAGCAGCGCGGCGGCCTGTTCGGTGACCTGGCGGCTGGCGCCGATGGCCTTGCCGCCATGGCGACCGCTTGCCGGCGCGACCGCGATCTGGCGCGGCGCAGCCGCCGGCGTGCTGGCCGGCTGCGCGGCGACGGCGGGGGTACGGTCGGCCGCAGCATCACTGCTGCCCGGCAGCAGGTCCAGCACCAGCCGGTAATGGTCGCCCGTACTGGGCTTGAGCACGAAGCTGCGCACCTTGCTGCCGGCGGTCACCCGCGCCGTGAGCTGCAGGCGATCGCCCTGCCGGCCCTGGCTCATGCCGCGGTACAGGCCTTGCGCGGCCGGGTTGGCGAAACCGGCGCCCAGCTTGCCACGCGCCAGATCCACCACCACCTGGTCGCTGCCGCGGTCGATGCGGTAGTCCGGAACCCCGTCCAGGTCGAACACCAGCCGGGTATGGCTGGCATCGGCCCAGACCCGCGCCGCCGTCACGTCGGCCGCCCGCGCGCCACCCGGCGCCAGCGCGGACGCCAGCGCGACGATCAGTACCCCACCCCAGCTGTTCAGGAAAGCACGCATGGGGCGCATTGAATCGCAGGCACACGAGGATTGCAAGGATTTTTCCCTTGAATATCCATGACCTGCAGGTCATTCATCAGTTTTTGTCTAGATATGGATCGCAAGTGGCCCATGCCGCGAGTGCCACCAGGCTGGTACGCACAGCCAGGCCATCGAGACTTTTCCGTATGGAAACCGCGACTTGCCGTAGCGGCTCAGGGCACGCGCCCCAGGAAATCGCGGCCGCGGGCGGTATGTGCCTGCAGCCGCGCCTGCCGCCCACCGTCGGCATACGCCAGGTGCAGGGTCAGGTCCGCTGCAGGCAGCGCCCCCCGGCCACGCTCGGGCCATTCCACCAGCACGAGTGCGGTCTGGTCGGCCAGCGCATCCAGTCCCAGCCATTCGAGTTCGCCCGGGTCGGCGATGCGGTACAGGTCCAGGTGCCAGGCCGGCCGGCCCTGGGCGTCGTAGCGCTCGACCAGGCTGTAGGTGGGGCTCTTGATGCGCTCGCCCACCCCAAGCGCACCCAGCAGCGCGCGGGCGAACGTGGTCTTGCCCGCACCCAGTTCGCCGTGCAGGTGGACCACCATGCCGCCGCCATCCAGCGCCGCGGCGAAGCGGCGGCCCAGCGCGTGGGTGGCGGCCTCGTCGGCCAGTGCCCAGAGACGTTCGGTCATTCGTCGAGCCCATTGCCCAGTGCGCGCAGCGGCACCAGCAGGTCGCTGGCCAGCAGGCCGCGCTCGCCGCGCCGCGCCGCGCGATCGCCGGCGCGCGCGTGCAGTCCCGCGCCAAGGCAGGCTGCCTGCCAAGCCTCGGCGCCCTGCGCCAGCAAGGCGGCGATGACGCCGGTGAGCAGGTCGCCCATGCCGCCCGAGGCCATGCCCGGATTGCCCCACGGACAGACGTCCAGACGTCCATCCGGCGCGGCCACCAGGCTGCCGGCGCCCTTCAGCACCACCGCCGCATGATGGCGATCGGCCAGTGCCCGCGCGGCGGCGAAACGGTCCGCCTCCACCGCGGCCACCGTGCTGCCGAGCAGCCGCGCCGCCTCGCCGGGATGCGGCGTCAGCACGGCGGCCTGCGTGAAGCGGCGCGGCTCGCGCGCCAGCAGGTTGAGCCCGTCGGCATCGAGCACCAGCGGCTTGCCGCTGTCCAGCGCGGTCAGCCACAGCGCGTGGCTCCAGGCGCCCTGCCCCAGGCCCGGCCCCACGGCGAGCACGCTGGCGCGGGCCAGCAGCGGTTCCAGCGCCTGCGGACCGTCCACGCCGTGCGCCATCAGTTCGGGCCGCGCGGCATTCAGGGCGGGCAGATGCTCCACGCGGGTCGCCACGCTGACCAGGCCCGCGCCGGCACGCAACGCCGCTTCGCCGCACAGGCGGACCGCACCGGCCATGCCGTGCTCGCCGCCGATCGCCAGCACGTGGCCGTTCATGCCCTTGTGCGCGTCGCGCGGACGCGGCGGCAGTTGCGTGGCGGTCAACAGCCGGGCGTCGGGCGACGCGTCCTGCCACAGCGACCCGGGCAGGCCCAGCGCGTCGAGTTCGAGCACACCGACATGCGCCGCGGCGTGGCCGGTATGCAGGCCGCGCTTGGCGGCGATGAAGCTCACCGTGACGTCGGCGCGGATCGCCGCACCAGGCACGCTGCCGGTGTCGGCATCCAGCCCCGAGGGCACGTCCAGCGCCAGCACCGGCGCGCCGCTGGCGCCGATCGCCTCGATCAGTGCCGCCACCGGCGGCTCCGGCGCGCGGCGCAGCCCGGTGCCGTACAGCGCATCGACGTGCACGTCGGCCTCGGGCAAGGTTTCGCCGGCCCGCCACAGCCGCACGGCACCGCCGGCATCCTTCCACGCCTGCCGCGCCAGGGCGGCATCGCCCGCGGACGCCTCGCCCAGCGCAAGCACCTCCACGTGCAAGCCCGATTCGCGCGCCAGCGTCGCCAGCAGGAAGCCGTCGCCGCCGTTGTTGCCCGGCCCGCAATGCACCGCGATGCGCTGTGCCTGCGGCCAGTGCCGGCGCAGGCTGGACAGCGCCGCCCATGCCGCGCGGCGCATCAGCTCGAAACCCGGCACGCCCAGCACCTCGATCGCGCGACGATCCAGCGCGCGCACCTGGTCGACGGTATGGAGCTCGCGGCTGCGGGGTGAATGGGGCATGCGCGATTATAGGCATGCGGCTCGCACCACCCGCCTACAATGCGCGCATGTCCACCAGCACCGCCATCGACTACGCCGCCCTCGCCCGCGACATCAAGCAATGGGCGCGCGAGCTTGGCTTCGCCGACGCCGGCATCAGCGGCGTGGCGCTGGGCGAGGACGAACAGCACCTGGAACGCTGGCTGGCCGACGGCCACCACGGCGAAATGGACTACATGGCGCGCCACGGCGCAAAGCGCGCACGCCCCGCCGAGCTGGAACCGGGTACGCAGCGGGTGATCTCGGTGCGCATGGACTACGTGCCGCCGGGCACGCGCAACGCCTGGGAGGTGATCCGCGACGGCGAGGCCGGCTACGTGGCGCGCTACGCGCTGGGCCGCGACTACCACAGGCTGATGCGCAACCGCCTGCAGAAGCTGGCCGAGCGCATCCACGGCGTGGTCGGCGATTTCGGCTACCGCGCCTACGTCGATTCCGCGCCGGTGCTGGAAAAGGCGCTGGCGCGCAACGCGGGACTGGGCTGGATCGGCAAGCACACCGTGCTGATCAACCGCCACGCGGGCTCGTACTTCTTCCTCGGCGAGCTGTACACCGACCTGCCGCTGCCGGTGGACGAGCCCGCCAGCGCGCACTGCGGTTCCTGCCGCCGCTGCATCGACATCTGCCCCACCCGGGCGATCCTCGCGCCGTACAAGCTCGACGCGCGCCGCTGCATCTCCTACCTCACGATCGAGCTGAAGGGCTCGATCCCCGAGGAACTGCGCGCACCGATGGGCAACCGCATCTTCGGCTGCGACGACTGCCAGCTGGTCTGCCCCTGGAACAAGTTCGCGCAGGACACTGTCGAGCCGGACTTCGCGCCGCGCCACAGCCTCGACGGCGCGAAGCTGGTCGAGCTGTTCGCCTGGAGCGAGGACGAGTTCCTGAAACGCACCGAAGGCATGGCGATCCGCCGCACCGGCCACGAGGGCTGGCTGCGCAACATCGCGGTGGCGCTGGGCAATGCGCCGAAGTCGGCCGCGGTGCGCGACGCGCTCGAGGCCCGCGCCGACCACCCTTCGCCCGTGGTGCGCGAGCACGTGGCGTGGGCGCTGGCGCGACAGGCGGACTGAAACCTCAGCCCTGCGTGGCGGGTATCCCGAACACCTGGCGCAGATAGGTCACGTAGGCCTCGTCCTCGCACATGTTCTTGCCCGGCGAGTCGCTGAGCTTGGCCACCGGCTGGCCGTTGCAGCGGATCATCTTGATCACGATGTTGAGCGGCGTCGGCCCGGTGTCGTTGCTGAGGTTGGTGCCCACGCCGAAGGCGAGCAGGCAGCGGCCGCGGAAATGCTCGTAGAGCTGCATCACCTTGGGAATGTCCAGGCCGTCGCTGAACACCAGCACCTTGCTGCGCGGATCGACGCGGTTGGCGCGGTAGTGCGCCAGCATGCGCTCGCCCCAGTCGAACGGGTCGCCGGAATCGTGGCGCGCGCCGTCGAACAGCTTGCAGAAGTACATGTCGAAGTCACGCAGGAACGCCTCCAGCCCGTAGACGTCGGACAGCGCGATGCCGAGGTCGCCGCGGTACTCCTTCGCCCAGGCCTCCAGCGCGGCGACCTGCGAATCGCGCAGGCGCGGGCCAAGCGCCTGGTGCGCCTGCAGGTATTCGTGCGCCAGCGTGCCCAGCGGGGTGAGTCCCAGCTTCCATGCGTACCACACGTTGCTGGTGCCGGCGAGCTGCGTGCCCAGCCCGTCGCGCAGGGTGGTCAGCACTTCCTCGTGCCAGACCCGCGAGAAGCGCCGGCGCGTGCCGTAGTCGGCGATGCGGCAGTGCTCGTAGCCGGGCGTGCCGTGCAGCAGCGCGATCTTCGCCTGCAGCCGGCGGCGCCCCTCGACGAGATCGTGGCCGGGCTGCGCGTTGCGGAAGTACACCTCGTTGACGATGGCCAGCAGCGGCACCTCGAACAGGATGGTGTGCAGCCACGGCCCCTTGATGCGGATCTCGATCTCGCCGTTGCCGGCTTCGGCCGCCGCGATCGTCACGTATTTCGCGTTGAGCCGGAACAAGCCCAGGAAATCCACGAAGTCGCTCTTGATGAAGCGCATCGCGCGCAGGTAGTCCAGTTCCTCCGCGCTGAAACGCAGCCGGCACAAGGCATCCAGCTCGCTGCGGATCTCGTCGATGTACGGCACCAGGTCGATGCCGGGGTTGCGGCACTTGAAGCGGTATTCGACCTGCGCAGCGGGGTAATGGTGCAGCACCACCTGCATCATCGAAAACTTGTAGAGATCGGTGTCCAGCAGCGATTCGATGATCATGCGTCGCCCGTTCGGCGCGGCGGCGCCAGGGGCGCCGAATACGCGATTATCCATGCCGGCGGCAAACTGCGGGCATAAAAAATCCCGGTAGCCAGGGGAGTAGCTACCGGGATTCGTCAGGTCGGCGCATCAAAAAGAGGGGAGAGAGGGGCCGACCCCCCGACGGTGCGATGTCTTGCCCCCGTCTCCTGTCGCCTCACGGCGATACGTGATGCTTAGTGTAGCCGCTATGGCGGAAGTTCAAGGAAGCCGCACGCATCGGTTCAGTTTTCAGCCAGCCACGGATCGTCCGGGGCCGTTCTTCAGTGCGCGGGCGGAAGGTCGGGCAGCCGCAGCGTGGCGACGAAGCCGCCACCGGGCGCGTTGGCGAGTTCCAGCGCGCCGCCATGCAGTTCGGCGGCGCGCATGGCGATGCCGATGCCCAGCCCGGTGCCGGCGGTGCTGCGCGCGCGGTCGCCACGCAGGAATGGCCGGCCCAGCTGCGGCAGCAGTGCCACCGGAACGCCCAGCCCCTTGTCGGCCACGCTCGCGAAGACACCCCGCGCATCGCGGCCGATGGCCACGCGGAACGGCGCGGCGCCGTGGCGTTCGGCGTTGTCCATCAGGTTGCCGATCGCACGACGCAGCAGCCTGGGGCGCACGACCACGGGCAAGCTGTCCGGGCCGTCCAGTTGCCAGGCATCGGACTCGTGGCGCAGGCCAAGCAGTTGACTGGCCAGCGTGGCGAGGTCGATGGTGTCGGGAGCCTCGTCGCGGCCGTCGCGCACGAAGGCGAGGCACTGCTCCAGCGCAGCATCGAGCTCCTCCAGGTCGGCCACCATCGCTTCGCTGCGCTGCAGGTCGGCTGCATCGCCCAGTTCCAGCGCCAGCCGCAACCTCGCCAGCGGCGTGCGCAGGTCGTGCGAAATGCCGGCCAGCATCAGCTCGCGCTCGCGGGCGCTGCCGCGCAGCCGCGCGCCCGCCTCGCGAAACGCCTGGGCCAGGCGCTCGACCTCGTGCGGACTGCCGTCCAGCGCCACCGGCTCGCCAGCCAGCAGCGCGCCGGCGCTCCCGGCAAGCCGTTCGAGCGGCCGCGTCAACAGGCGCGCGAGCAAGGCCGCGAGCGCAAGCGCGATCAGCCCGGCCAGCACGGCGATGCGCGCCGAGGAGGCCAGCACGCGCTCGCGGTTGCTCGGTTCGCTCATCACGATCCAGCGGTCGGGCGCATGGGCGCTGGAAACCCAGAGGTGCGTGTCGGGGTTCTGCACGACCACCACGCGCATCGGGGCGTCGAGCTGCTCGCCGGCGTGCCTGGCCGCCGCCCGTGCGACGGGGGCCACGCGCACCGTGGACGGCGGCGGCGCACCGGTCGCCAGGTGCACGCCCAGCGTGGCGAGCCGTGCCAGCACGCGCTCGGCCTCGGCATCGTGGCGCAGCGCCAGCTCGTCGGTGGCTACCGCGGTGGCGCTGGCGAGGCGCCCGTAGACGAGACCGGCGATCTGCCGGTTGAGGCGCGCCGACAGCACGGCGGACAGACCCAGCGCCAGCAGCAGCGCGAGCGCCAGCAGCGCCAGCACCAGCGCGAAAGTGGTGGGTCTGCGGTTCATGCGCCCTCCCCGTCCCGCGCCGCACCGTCCGGCACGAAGACATAGCCCTTGCCCCACACCGTCTGTAGCCAGCGCGGCCGGCGCGGGTCGTCCTCGAGGCAGCGGCGCAGGCGCGACACCATCACGTCGATGCTGCGGTCGAAGGCCTCGTGGTCGCGCCCGCGCGCCAGCGCGATCAGGCGTTCGCGGCTGAGCGTCTCATAGGGTGGTCCACCAGGGCCGCCAGCACCGCGAACTCCCCGCTGGTCAGCTTGACCGGTTCGTCGCCGTCGAGCAGCTGGCGGCAGGCCGGATCGAAGCTGAAGCGACCGAAGTGCACCGGCTCGCGCTCGGCCTGCGGCGCGCCCGCGGGAACGCGCGGGCGGCGGCGCAGCACGGCCCGGATGCGGGCCACCAGTTCGCGCGGATTGCACGGCTTGGGCAGGTAGTCGTCGGCGCCGATCTCCAGCCCCACGATGCGATCCACCTCGTCGCCCTTCGCGGTGAGCATGATCACGGGCATCTCCATGCCTTCGGCGCGCAGCACGCGGCACAGTTCCAGGCCGTCGGCGTCCGGCAGCATCAGGTCGAGCACGATCAGGTCGACATGATGCGCGGCCAGTTCGCGATGCATGGCCGCGGCATGCGCGGCGCCGCGCACGTGGAAGCCCTGCTGGGCGAGGTAGCGTTCCAGCAGGTCGCGCAGGCGCAGGTCGTCGTCGACGACGAGGATGTGGGGGGTGTCCATGGCGTGACTATCCCGCGCGCCCGGCGGCGACGGCAAGCGGACCGCGACGGCAATTGCAAGCAATTGTTTCCGGATGGCCAAACCGCAACAGGTGCTCACATCCGGCCCGGCACGGGAAACACTCCGGCGGCACGCCTGCGCGAGAGTCGTGCCACGCCGGCCACCGACGAAGCGGCCCGGCCTTCCCCCTCACAGGAGTCCTGCGATGAACATGTCCTGCACCATCCGTCTCGCTTCATTCGCCTTTGTCTGCATCCTGGCCACGGGCACGGCGCTTCCGGCACAGGCACGTGTCCACGGCTTCCGCGCGCAGCGCAACGGCAGCACGGCAGGCCACGTGGGCGGCACGGTCGGCAACGGCCAGGGCGGACTCGCGCATTTCCGCGGAAGCCGCGTCTCCGGCCCCAGGGGCACGGCCGCGCACGGCTCGGTGACCTCGGCGAACCCGGACGGCAGCATCAGCCACCGCGGCGGCACGCGGATCACCGGCAGCAACGGCGGCAGCTTCACCGGCAGCAACAACTACACGCGCAATGCCGACGGCTCCGCCCAAGGCAGCTTCCAGCGCAGCGGCAACAATGCGACCACGGGCGCCAGCTACGGCAGCAGCGGCAATTATTCCCGCGACAGTTCGGGCAACTGGAACGCCAGCCGGCAGACCACGACCAGCGGCACGCGTGGCAGCTACGCCGGCAGCACCGCCGCCTCCAACGGCACGGCGACCCACGACAGCACCATCACCAACGCCGCTGGCGACACCTACACCGGACAGACCGGCTACACCAGGGGCCAGGGCGTCACCCACACCGGCAGCTGCACCGACCCCAGCGGCCACACCATCCCGTGCCAGCACTGACGGCCCGTGCCTCGACCATGAACCGGCCCGGCCGTTGCCGTCCCCACCGTTCGCCGTCATCGTGCACGCGGACGACGGTGCGGCGTCGGGATGCACGAGACACCCGCATGCCTTTCGGGAACCCATGATGAAATCCAGGAACTGGCTCATCGCGCTCTGCGCCGCGCTCGCCGTGGCCATGCTGGCTCCGCGGCCGGCATCCGCGCGGACAGACCTGTCCCGCCGCACGCTGCTGCGTCGCCTGCAGCAGCAGGGTGCGCAGGACCCCATGACCACCCTGCCGGCGGGCGTGCGCGCGATCCACGACATCGCCTACGGCAACGACGCGCGGGAACGCTTCGACGTCTACCTGCCGCAGCTGGCGGTGCACGGCGCGCCGGTGATCTTCCTGGTGCACGGCGGCGCCTGGATATTCGGCGACAAGGCGTCCGCCCGGGTGGTGGAAAACAAGGTGGCGCGCTGGGTGCCGCGCGGCTTCATCGTGGTCTCGGCCAACTATCCGCTGGCGCCGGCGGCAACCGCGTTGCAGCAGGCGCAGGATCTGGGCCTGGCACTGGCGACCGCACAGCGCATGGCCGCCTCCTGGGGCGGCGACCGCCACCGCTTCATCCTGATGGGCCACTCGGCGGGCGCGCACCTGGTGAGCCTGGTCAGCGCGGCGCCGTCGCTGGCGCTGGAACGGGGCGCCACGCCATGGCTGGGCACGGTGGCGCTGGACAGCGCGGCCTACGACGTGGCGGAGATCATGCGGGGCCGCCATCTGCGCTTCTACGACACCGCCTTCGGCAGCAACCCTGCCGGCTGGGCGGCGGCCTCGCCCTACCAGCGGCTCGGCTCGCGCATCGCGCCCTTCCTCGCCGTGTGCTCGTCGCGCCGCCAGGAGTCCTGCCCGCAGGCGCAACGCTTCGTGGCCAAGGCCGCCGGCCTCGGCGTACGCGCGCAAGTGCAGCCGGAGAACCTCTCGCACGAGGGGATCAACGAGCAGCTCGGGCTCCCGTCGGACTACACCGCCGCAGTGGAAGCCTTCATGCGCAGCCTCGATCCCGCCGTGGCGCAGCGGCTCGACCGCGGCATGTGAGGGCGGCGGCATGCGAGGATGGCGGCGACGCAACCTGCGCCGCCGCCGTTCATTGCCCGCATGAAATCACTGCTTTGCGCTTGCCTGCTCTGGCTGTGCCTGCCACTGCCCGCCCACGCGGCCGAGTTGCGGATCGACCTCGGCCACGGCGCGAAGCCCCTGACCACCGCGCAACTCTTGGCACGCGCCGACGCGACCACGGTGACGATCCCGGACGACGTGGCGTTCCACCGCGTCATGCGCTACCGCGCCGTGCC
This sequence comes from Rhodanobacter geophilus, assembly GCF_040812275.1. NCBI lineage: Bacteria > Pseudomonadati > Pseudomonadota > Gammaproteobacteria > Lysobacterales > Rhodanobacteraceae > Rhodanobacter > Rhodanobacter geophilus. Next base: position 24,894 of record NZ_JBFOHL010000006.1, read on the forward strand.
GCTGCGCGCGCTGCTGCCCGGCCTGCGCGCGGGCCAGCACCTGCAATTCGTGGCCGCCGATGGCTTCGCCGCCGAGATGCCGGCCACCCTGATCCTCAACGACCAGGGCGCGCAGGCATGGCTGGCGGTCGAAGACCCGGCGCAGCCCTGGCCCGCGCTGTCCGGCAGCGGCAAGGACGCCGGCCCGTTCTACCTGGTGTGGACGAACCCGCAGGCCGCGCACATCGGCCCCGAGCAATGGCCCTACCAGCTGGCCACGATCCGTGTGCTCGGCGGCGTGGACGCGCGCTTCCCGGCCATCGTTCCGCAAGCCGCCGCCAGCACCGAAGTGCGCCACGGCTTCGAGGTTTTCAAGCGCACCTGCTTCGCCTGCCACACCATGAACGGCGAAGGCGACTCGAAGCTGGGGCCGGACCTCAACCTGCCGTACAACCCCACCGAATACCTGCGGGCCGACCTGCTGCGCGGCTTCATCCGCAACCCGCAGTCGCTGCGCCGCTGGCCGCAGGCGAAGATGCAGGGTTTCCCCACGCAGCAGGCGCTCGGCGATGCCGATCTCGATGCACTGCTGGCCTATTTGCGCTACATGGCAAAGCACAAGGCAACGCACTGAAAAGCGCGGCAGGGATGGCCGCCCGCTTGATCTTCGCGGTCAGGGATGCCCGCCAAGCAAGGCCTGCAGCGCGGCGTCACGCTTCGCCTTCGGTTCGCGCGCCAGTGCGCGCACCCGCGCATGGAACGCCGGCCATCGCGCGTTGCTTTCGCGAAAGATCACGGCGAAGGCCGGCGTCCAGCGGTCGTACAGGCCGAACGGCAGCAGCCGCGCATTGTTGATCGGCTTGGCCACCCAGGCGTCGTAACCATGCTCGCCCGGCCAGTTCGCATCGCGCCATTGCGCGTAACGCTGACGGAACGCGGCGATCTCGCGCTGCTTGCCCGCTTCCATCGCCTCGGCATCCGCGCCGCTGGCGTAGAGCTTCTTCAGTCGTTCGCGCAAGTCCAGCACCAGTTTCGTGAAACCGTCGGCCATCGCCTGCGACTTGCCGTCATCCGGCGACAGGCCGCGCGCGGCGCGCCATTCGCGCAGGCCCTCGGTCTGCACGAACGTGGCGAAGGATTCATTGAACGCGGTGTCGCCTTTCGCGTAGATCAGCTGATGCGCCAGCTCGTGGAAGATCGTGCCGGCCAGCTCGTCGTCGTCCCAGTGCAGCATGCTGGAGAGGATGGGATCGGCGAACCAGCCCAGCGTGGAATACGCCGGCACGCCGCCCACCCACACGTCGTCGCCCTTGCTGCGCATGCGCGCCGCATCGGCCTGGGCGGCGGCCTCGCTGAACCAGCCGCGGTAGGCCACGCAGCCGGCGACGGGGAAGCAATGCCGTACCGCCTCCACCGAGTAGCGTGGCGTGGCGAACACGTTCCACACCACGTAGGGCCGGTCCAGGGCCACGTAGCTGGTGTAGCTGCGGTTGTCGGGCAGGTCGAGATGGCGGCTGGCGAATCCCCGCGCGGCCAGTGCCAGCGACAGCCGCGCGGCGAGCTTTGGGTCGGTGGCCGGGTCGTGCAGCAGCTTGCGCACCGGCTGCCGCTTGAAAACCAGCTCGCCCTGCCCGTGCACCGCCTGCGCGTAATAGCGGATGCTGCCGCAGGCACACAGCCCCAGGCTCATCGCCGCGAACGCGATGAGCCTGGGCAGATAGTCGGGGATCGTCGCCGGAAGCCGGATCATGCCGGCCATGATGCCGCAGCGCCCGGCCGGATACTCAAGCCCGGTTCAAACGCTCGGTGGCGACAGCTCAGTGGTGATAGCCGCTGCCGCCATGGCTGCTCGTGTGGCCATGGCCGCCGCTCCAGTGGCCGTGGCCGCCGCCATGCCAGCCGCCGCCGCGATAATGGCGATAGCCGCCGCGGCTGTACCACACCCCGCCGATCGTCACGCCCGGCGCATAGCAGCAGCCGTACCAGCCGTCATACCAGCCGCCGTACCACCCCGGCGCCGCGTAGTAACCGTCGCCGTACACCACGCCGTTGCCGTAATAGGCGGCGCCGGCATACGGGGTGGCGCGCACGTAGCTGTAGCCCGGGTCGTAGTAGCAGCCCGACAGCAGCGCGGCGAGTGCAACGAGGACGAAACCGCCCAGCAGACGTTTCATGACACGGCCTCCGTCGGAGACGATGGCCCCAGCCTGCTCCCGTCCGCTTGAACCGGCGCTGATGCCCGCAGCAGCCCGGGATTCAGAAACCCGGCCGCAGCAGCGCGTCCAGGAAATGCGGCAATACCCGGTGATCCACCAGCAGGGTGAACACCACGCCGTAGGCCGCCCCCCACAGATGTGCGCTGTGGTTGACGTTGTCCTGCCCGCGCCGGTCCATGTAGATCGAGTAGGCGGTGTACAGCAAGGCATAGACGATCGCCGGCATCGGTATCACGAACACGACGATGCGCGACCACGGCGCCAGCAGCACGAAGCCGAACAGCACCGCCGACACCGCGCCCGAGGCACCCAGGCTGCGGTAGTTCGGGTTGCCGCGGTTCTTCAGGTAGGTGGGCAGGATCGAGACCACCAGCGCGCCGATGTAGAACAGCGCGAAGCCGAACGTGCCCAGCTGGCCGGCGTAGAAACCCTCCATCGCCCGCCCGAAGAAGAACAGCGTGACCATGTTGAACAGCAGGTGGCCGAAGTCCGCGTGCACCAGGCCGTAGGTCACCAGCCGGTGGTATTCACGCTGACGGCTGATCGCCGGCGGCCACAGGACCAGGTCGTTCATCAGCCGGCTGTTGCCGAACGCGATGAACGAGACGATGCAGGTGACCGCGAGGATGATGAGGGTGATCGGCATGAACGGTTCCGCGCCCGGGTGACGAAGTGGCGCATCTTGGCGGCAGCGCGGCCGCTTGTCGAATCCGCGCCGCAACCCGCCAACGCGGCTATCATGCGCGCTCCCCCACGAATCCTACCGCCATGCCTGCGTTGCGCTACATGCATTTGGACGTCTTTGCCGCCACTCATGGCGGTGGCAACCACCTCGGCGTGGTGATCGGCGCGGAGCACTGGAGCGGCGAGGCGATGCAGCGCTTCGCGCGCTGGACCGACCTCGTCGAGACCACCTTCCTGTTGCCGCCTGCCGCCAGCGGTGCCAGCTACCGCGTGCGCATCTTCACGCCGCACAAGGAGATCCCGTTCGCCGGCCACCCCAGCGTGGGCAGCGCGCACGCCGCGCTGGAATGCGGCCTGGCCCAGCCGGCCGACGGCCTGCTGTGGCAGGAATGCGGCGCCGGCGTGCTGCCCATCCGCGTGGAGGAAAGCCGGGTGGATGGCGAAGCGGCGGAACGCCGCCTGCTGCTGAAGTCCCCGGGCGAGCGCGTGCTGCGCACGGGTCGTGACGCGCACCCCCTGCTCGGCGCCGCGCTGGCCGGCATCGGTGCCGGCGTGCTGCCGCCGGCCCTGGTCGACGGCGGTCGCCGCTGGTGGCTGGCCGAGGTGGGAAGCGAGGCGGCTCTGCGCGCCTGGCAACCCGACCACAGCGCGATCGGCGCGCTGGCCCACGCCAGCGACAGCATGGGCCTGTGCGCGTTCGCGCGCAGTGCCCATCCGGATTACCAACTGGTGGTGCGCGCCTTTCCCGCCGGCGTGGGCATCATCGAGGACCCCGCCTCCGGCGCCGCCAACGGCCTGATCGCCGCCTACATCGCCCAGGCCGAGCCGCACGGCGCGCTCGCCGCCCGCTACGTCGTGAGCCAGGGCCGCGAGATCGGCCACGATGCCCAGCTCGTGGCCCATATCGTGGACGGCACCGTGTGGATCGGCGGCCGCAGCCACACCATCATCGACGGCACGCTGGACTGGAACGCGGCGTGAGTGCAGGCGCGCAGATCTGGGTCGACGCCGATGCGTGTCCCGTCGCCGTCAAGGAGATCCTGTTCCGCGCCGCCGAGCGCGAGCAGGTCAACGTGACCCTGGTCGCGAACCAGTATCTGCGCACGCCGCCCTCGCGCTACATCCGCGCCGTGCAGGTACCCGGCGGTTTCGACGTCGCCGACCAGGAGATCGCGCGCCGCGTGGCCGCCGGCGACCTGGTGGTGACGCAGGACATCCCGCTGGCCGCGGCGGTGGTCGACAAGGGCGCGCTGGCGCTCGACCCGCGCGGCGAATTGCACACCCGCGAAACGATCGCGCAACGCCTGACCATGCGCAATTTCATGGACGAGCTGCGCGGCGCCGGCATCGACACCGGCGGGCATGCCGCCTTCCACGCGCGCGACAAGCAGGCCTTCGCCAACCAGCTCGACCGCTGGCTGGCGCAGCGGCGGCAGGGCTAGCCGGCACGTTCGTCGAGGTGCGCCCGCCGCGCCGCCACCTGCGACAACACCGACCAGTCCACGTCCTCGTCCCCCGCGGCCAGCGCCTCCAGCAGGCTGTCGCGCAGCACGCCGGCGAACGGCAGCGGCACCCGCGCCGCCTCGCCGGCGCTCAGCGCCAGGCCTACGTCCTTGTAGCCCAGCGGCAGCGCGAAGCCGGCCGGCTTGAAGCGCTGCTCGGCGATCAGCTTCGCGTAGCCCTGGTAGGCCGGTGCGGCGAACAGCGTGCCGGTCATGATCTCGAGGAAATCCGCGGCGCCGATGCCATGCGCCCGCACCAGCGCGGACGCCTCGGCCATGCTCTCGATCGCCGCCGCCAGCATGAAGTTGCCTGCGATCTTCGCCACGCTGGCGCGCTCCGGCGCCTCGCCCAGTGGCCACACCCGGCTCCCCATCGCCTCCAGCAAGGGACGCACGCGTTCGATCGCCCGCGGCTCGCCCGCGGCGAGGATGTTGAGCCTGCCGGCGGCGGCCACGTCAGGCCGGCCGAACACCGGCGCGGCGACGTAGCCCACGCCGCGCGCCACATGCGCCTGCGTGAGTTCCTGCGCCAGCGCCACCGACACCGTGGCGTGGTTCGCGTGCACCGTGCCCGGCGCCATCGCATCGAGCACGCCGCCATCGAGGATCACGGCACGCACCGCCGCGTCGTTCGCCAGCATGCTCAGCACGACCTCTCCGCGCGCCGCTTCGGCGGGCGTGGACGCCACCGCCGCGCCCAGCGCCGCCAGTGGCTCCGCCGCCGCCGGCGAGCGGTTCCACACCGTCACCTCATGGCCTGCCTTGAGCAGGTTCGTCGCCATCGCGGCGCCCATCGCGCCGAGGCCGAGAAAACCGACTTTCATGTGCCGCACTCCCGCCGTGGATGCCATCCGCGCAGTGGAACACCGCCGGCGTGCAGTCCCCGCGAAGTGCGCGGCGTCATGCCACCTCGCCCGCCGCGTGCCCCGAGGCCCAGGCCCACTGGAAGTTGTAGCCGCCCAGCCAGCCGGTGACGTCGACCACTTCGCCGATGAAGTACAGGCCGGGCACCTGTTTCGACTGCATCGTGCTCGACGACAATCCGTCGGTGTCCACGCCGCCCAGGGTGACCTCGGCGGTGCGGTAGCCCTCGGTGCCGCTGGCGACGATCGGCCAGTCATGCAGTTGCCGGCCGATCTCGCGCAGTTCGGCGTCGCGGTACTGGCGCATCGGCCGGCTGTCGAACCACAGCTCGCACAGGCGTTGCGCCAGCCGCTTCGGCAAGGCATCGGCCAGCACGTTCTTCAGCTCGGCCGCCGGGCGCGCGGTGCGTTGCGCCAGCAGCCAGCCACCCAGTTCCGCATCCGGTGCGAGGTCGATGCGCAGCGCCTCGCCCGGTTGCCAGTACGAGGAAATCTGCAGGATCGCCGGGCCGCTCAGCCCGCGATGGGTGAACAGCAGGCCGGCGCGGAACGCCCGTTTGCCCACCCGCGCCTCCGCCACCGGCAACGCCACGCCGGCGAGATCGGCGTAATGCTCCTGGTGCTTGCCGCTCAGCGTCAGCGGCACCAGCGCGGCGCGCACGGGCAACACCGCGTGGCCGAACTGGCGCGCCAGCTCGTAGCCGAAACCCGTGGCGCCCATGCTGGGAATCGACAGGCCGCCAGTGGCCACCACCAGCGAGTCGGCATGCACTTCGCCATGCGCGGTGAGCACGCTGAAACCCTCCTCCGTCTTGCGCACGCGTTCGACGCCGCAACTGGTCTCGACGCGCACGCCCGCCGCGGCGCATTCGTCCAGCAGCATGCGCACGATCTGCTTCGACGAGTCGTCGCAGAACAGCTGGCCCAGTTCCTTCTCGTGGTACGCGATGCGGTGCCGCTCCACCAGCGCGATGAAGTCCGCCGGCGTGTAACGCGCCAGCGCGGACTTCGCGAAATGCGGATTCGCACCGAGGTAATTCGCCGGCCCGGCGCCGAGGTTGGTGAAGTTGCAGCGCCCGCCGCCGGACATCAGGATCTTCTTGCCGACCTTGTTCGCGTGGTCGACCACCAGCACGCGGCGCCCGCGTCGCCCCGCGGTAATCGCGCACATCAGGCCCGCGGCGCCCGCGCCGATGATCAGCACATCCGTTTTCACTCCATCACCTGCCCGCCGAGCGCCACATCATTCGTCATCCCGGCCCAGGCCGGGATCCAGTGGCGACAGACCACCATCGGGTCACTGGATTCCGGCCTGCGCCGGAATGACGGGCTTGAGAACGCGGCATTATCATCCAGCCGCTTCGCTTACACTTTCCGCCTCATTCATCCGCGAGCCGCTGCCATGCCCTCCTTCGACGTGATCTCCGAAGTCGACAAGCACGAACTCACCAACGCGATCGACCAGGCCAACCGCGAGCTGGCGAACCGCTTCGACTTCAAGGGCACGGACGCGAAGTTCGAGCTGGACAAGTTCGTGATCACGCAGAGCGCGCCCAGCGATTTCCAGCTGCAGCAGATGCTGGACATCCTGCGCGCCCGGCTGGTCTCGCGGAAGATCGACGTGCGCGCGCTGGACATCGGCGAGGTGGAAACCAACCTTGCCGGCGCAAGGCAGAAGATCACCGTGAAGCAGGGCATCGAGCAGCCGGTGGCGAAGAAGCTGGTGACCACGCTGAAGGAGGCCAGGCTCAAGGTCGAGGCGCAGATCAACGGCGACAAGCTGCGCGTCACCGGCAAGAAGCGCGACGACCTGCAGGCCGCGATGGCGGTGCTGCGCAAGGCCGAGGTGGAGCTGCCGCTGCAGTTCGACAATTTTCGCGACTGAACCAAGGCCCCTTGCCGCAATGTTTCCAACTTATGGGCTTCCAAAGCTCGTCATTCCGGCGGAAGCCGGAATCCAGGGCCTTCGGAGCGTGGCGAAAGTCGCTGGATCCCGGCTTCGGCCGGGATGACGATCCTTAGAACCTGTCCTGTTCATGGGCCCTTAAATTCGGAGCATTGCCCCTCGCCGATTGTCCGGGAAGTGCTTTCGTGCACTTTCTCGCCCGATCCATCCGTGGATCGGGATGAGCGGCTGTCTGACGACAGCCGCTCATCCGCTCATGCCCGCCACGATGTTCACCGTGATCGCGATGATGAACACGTTGAAGAAGAACGCGATCACGCTGTGCAGCAAGGCCACGCGGCGCAGGTAGCGGCTGCTGATCTGTACGTCGGAGACCTGGAAGGTCATGCCGATCACGATGGCGAAATAGGCGAAGTCCCAGTAGTCAGGCTTGGGCGTGTCCGGGAATTCCAGTCCGGAATGCTTCTCGCCGAAGTCGCCGTAGAAACCGTGCGCGTAGTGCAACGCGAACATGATGTTGAGGAACAGCCAGCTCAGCACCACGCTGAGCGCGCCCACGCCCAGCGACGGCAGGCCGCCGCCCTTGGCCGCGTGCAATTCGGTGCCCAGTGCCACCAGCACCACGCCCGAGAGCACCACCGCGCTCCACAGGATGCCCCAGCGCCCGGTGTCCTGCGCCTTCGCCTGCAGCCGCATGTGCGCGGGCGTGGAGCGGTTGAACAGCCGCACCAGCGCCAGCAGGTAGATCACCGCGGCCAGGTCGAAGCCCAGCAGGATCGCGGTGGCCACGCGCAGGCCCAGCGCGATCAGCACGGCGCCGGCGACCACGAAGATCGCGAACGAGGCGCTGAGCCGCGGCCGCGCCGTCACGTAGCGGAACGGGCGCCAGCGCCGCGGCTTCGACGCGCCGTTGGCGCCGGACGTCTTGCCGCTCATGCGCGCAGGTCCGCGTAGTCGGGGTGCCGCTCCATCCAGGCCTCGGCGTACGAGCAGAGCGGCGTCACCTTCCAGCCATTCGCGCGGGCGAAATCCAGCGCCGTGCGCACCAGTTCGCCGGCCACGCCGCGGCCACCGACGGGTGGCGGTACCAGAGTGTGGGTGATCGCCATGCCGCCTTCCGCGAGCGTATAGTCGAGCACGCACAGGGTGCCCTCCACGTCCACCTCGAAACGTTGCGCGGCGCGGTTGTGCTGGATGTCGAGATGCATGGCGGTCTCCATGGGCGGCGGCGCCAAGCATACGGCGCACCCGCCATTGATGCTCAAGCCGCCAGCTCGTCCCGCGCCAACTCGCGGCGCCGGCGCACCGCCGCGGCCAGCCGCTCCAGCACGCGCACGGAATCGTCCCAGCCGATGCAGCCGTCGGTGATGCTCTGGCCGTAAGCCAGCGTACGCCCCTCCACCAGGTCCTGGCGGCCGCCGACCAGGTGGCTTTCCACCATCGCGCCCACGATGCGCGACTCGCCCGCCTCGAGCTGGGCGGCGATGTCGGCGATCACCTTCGGCTGGTTTTCCGGATTCTTGCCGCTGTTGGCGTGGCTGGCGTCGATCATCACCCGCGGCGGCAGGCCGGCCTTGCCGATCGCGGCGCAGGCGGCCTCGACGCTGGCCGCGTCGTAGTTCGGCACTTTCCCGCCGCGCAGGATCACGTGACAGTCGCCATTGCCGCGGGTGGCGGCGATCGCCGCCTGGCCCTGCTTGGTCACCGCGAGGAAGTGGTGCGGGTGCGAGGCCGCCTGCACGGCGTCCACCGCCAGCTTCACGTTGCCGTCGGTGCCGTTCTTGAAACCCACCGGGCAGGACAGGCCGGAGGCCAGCTCACGGTGCACCTGGCTCTCGGTGGTGCGTGCGCCGATCGCGCCCCAGGCCACCAGGTCGGCGAGGTACTGCGGCGAGATGATGTCGAGGAATTCGCTGCCGGCCGGCACGCCCAGCGCGTTGATGTCGCACAGCAGCTGGCGCGCGATGCGCAGGCCCTTGTGGATGCGGAAGCTGCCGTCCAGGTCCGGGTCGTTGATCAGCCCTTTCCAGCCCACCGTGGTGCGCGGCTTCTCGAAGTACACCCGCATCGCGATCTCCAGCTCGCCGCCGAGGCGCTCGCGCTGCGCCACCAGCCGTCGCGCGTACTCCAGCGCGGCACGCGTATCGTGGATGGAGCACGGGCCGATCACCACCGCGAGGCGGTCGTCGCTGCCTTCGAGGATGCGGTGCAGCGCCGCGCGCGTGCCGCCCACGGTGGCGAGCGCGGTGGGCGTGGCGGGGCACTCGTCCATCACCTCGGCGGGCGTGGCGAGCGGGATGATCGTGCGGATGCGCAGATCGTCGGTGGCTGGCTGGGACATGGCGGCGGCTTTCCTCGGGTGGGGTGTCGGCGGCGGCCATGAAAAAAGCCGCCGGTGTCGCTGGCGGCTTTCGGAATGGGGTTTCAGTACTTCAGGACGATCGCACCCATGCCTCCGCCAGCGGCTTCGGATAGCCATAAAACCAAAAGTACTGGCGGGCGGTGTGGTTCATGGAAGGCAGTGATAACACAGGCTTTCGCCGTGCGCAAAGTCCTTTTGCGCATATCTGCGCTATCCGCTAATTTCCGGCGGACCGACCAGGGGATGCCATTGGCCACGCTCATACCCACCCGCAACAGCTGCCTGCCTCGGATGACCGGCGGCGAGAAACGCGTGTCCGAACGGCTGGAGCAGAAGCTGGAAGACGACTACCTGCTCTGGTACGACGTGCCGATCGGCCTGAAGCAGCGCCGCCCCGATTTCGTGGTGTTCCACCCGCGCCGCGGCCTGCTGGTGCTGGAGGTGAAGGACTGGAAGGCCGATGCCATCCGCCGCGCCGACAGGACCCAGTTCACCCTGGTGACCGAGCGCGGCCTGGCCACCGCCACCAGCCCGCTGTTGCAGGCGCGCGCGTATGCGCTGGAAATCGGCGTGGTGCTGGAGCGCGATCCGGCATTGCGCTTTCCCGAAGGCCACCGCTACGCCGGCAAGCTCGTCATGCCATGGGGCTACGGCGTGGTGCTGGCCAACATCACCCGCAGGCAGTTCGAGGAGGGCGGACTGGACGCGGTGATCCCTGCCCACCTGGCGATCTGCCGCGACGAGCTGTACGAGACGGTGGATTCCGAAGCCTTCCAGGAACAGTTGTGGGCGATGTTCCCGCAGGTATTCCCGGTGGCGCTCACCCTGCCGCAGATCGACCGCGTGCGCTGGCACCTGTTCCCCGAGATCCGCGTGGAGCCGGGCAGCGGCCAGTTCGGCCTGTTCGCCGCCGAAGGCCAGGATGCGCGTGCGCTGGAAATCCCCGACCTGGTGAAGGTGATGGACGCCCAGCAGGAACAGCTGGCGCGTTCGCTGGGCGACGAGCACCGCGTCATCCACGGCGTGGCCGGCTCCGGCAAGACCATGATCCTCGGCTTCCGCGCGATGCAGCTGGCGCACGCGACGAGCCGGCCGATCCTGGTGCTCTGCTACAACAAGACGCTGGCGGCGCGACTGGAACAGTTGATCGGCGAGCGCGGCCTGTCCGACAAGGTGCAGGTGTACAACTTCCACCGCTGGTGCCGGCGCATGCTGGACAGCTACCACGTGGAGCTGCCGCCCCAGGGCGAGCATTTCTTCGAGGCGATGGTGGAACGGGTGATCGAGGGCGTGGACAAGGGCCGCATCCCGCGCTTCCAGTACGGCGCCGTGCTGGTCGACGAGGGCCACGACTTCGAGCCGGACTGGTACAAGCTGATCGTGCAGATGATCGATCCGGCCACCAACTCGCTGCTGGTGCTGTACGACGACGCGCAGAACATCTACGGCAAGCCGGGACGACGCCGCATCAGCTGGAAGAGCCTGGGCGTGCAGGCGCAGGGCCGCACCACCATCCTCAAGCTCAACTACCGCAACACGCTGGAGATCCTCGCCGTGGCGCGCAACTTCGCCGGCGAACTGCTGGCGTCGCGCGGCAGCGACGACGACGGCGTGCCGCTGATCGCCCCCGAGAGCGCCGGCCGCCGCGGCCCGCTGCCCGAGCTGATCCGCACCGATACCGCCGCCGCCCAGCTCGATGCGCTGATCGCCCAGCTGCGCGACGAACACGCCCACGGCCGGCCCTGGGGCGAGATGGCGGTGATCTACCGCGCCGGCTGGGAAGGCGAGAAGCTGCACGATGCGCTGGAGCGCATCGCCATCCCCTCCAGCCTCGCCGACGAGCAGGGCAAGCCGGCGCTGTTCGTGGTCAAGGACAGCGTGAAACTGCTCACCATGCACTCCTGCAAGGGCCTGGAGTTCCCGTTCGTGATCGTGCCGGGTCTGGGCTCTCTGCCGCGCGAGAACCAGCGCGAGGTCGACGAGGCGCGCCTGCTCTACGTGGCGATGACCCGCGCCACCGAAAGGCTGGTGCTGATCCACCACCTCGACTCGAGATTCTCCAAGAGCATCCGTGACTCGATCAACGAGGTGCAATCGCAGCTCGCGCCGCCTCGCTGACGCATCCGTCTCGCCAGGTTCACCTGGAGGGGCACAGGCTTTCGCCCAGGGGCAGCACGCCTCGCCACAGGAGGAGTTTCGATGAAACGCATCGCCTGGCTCGCCACGTTCCCGCTGCTCGTCCTGCCGGCGCTCGCGCTGGCCACGGACGGCTATACCACCGGCAACGTCAATCTCCGCGCCGGCCCGGATCCCGGCTACCCGCTGATCGACACCATCCCGGCCGGCGCCCCGCTGGACGTCCAGGGCTGCACCAGCGGCTGGGAATGGTGCGACGTGATCTTCCAGGGCGAGCGTGGCTGGGTCGCCGGCAACTTCATCCAGTACGACTACAACAACCAGTACGTGCTGGTACCCCAGTACGGCATGCAGATCGGCATACCCATCGTCACCTTCGTGATCGGCAGCTACTGGGACAGCTACTACCGCAATCGCCCGTTCTACCGCGAGCGTTCCCGCTGGTACGCACGCCCCATGCCGCGGCGACCGCCACCGCCGCCGGTGCACCGCCCGATGCCGCCGCCGCACGGCGATAGGCCGAACCGCCCGGCGCCGCCGCATGGCAACATGCCGTACCGGCCGGCGCGCCCGCAGCCGGGCCGCCAGCCGCAGCCCATGCCGCAACGACCGCACGCGACGCCGCCGCCCGCATCGCGGCCGGCCATGTCGCGACCGGCCACGCCGCCTCGCGCCCCCGCCGCTCGCCCGGGCAGCGGCAAGCCGGCGCCTGCACACGGGAAGCCCGCGTCCAAGGACAAGAACGACCACCACGATCATTGAGTCGTTCGCCGTGGCAACCCCGGGCCGGTCGCGCCACGACCGGCCCGGAGGCTGCGCTAGACTGCGCGCACCTCGTTGCCGGGAATCCACCGATGCGCCGTCTCGCCGTCGCGTTTGCCGCCATCCTGCTGGGCGCCTTCATGGCCGCGCCGGCGACGCGGGCGGCCGACAATGTCACCCAGCTGCAGAAGGTCGACCACGTGATCGGCAGCGGCACGATGGCGCGCGACGGCGACGTGGTGCAGGTGAACTACACCGGCTGGCTGTACGACGTCAACGCGAAGGACCATCGCGGCCAGGAGTTCGACAGCTCGCTGGACAGCGGCGAGCCGATCAGCTTCACGCTGGGCTCGGGCGAGGTGATCGCCGGCTGGGACCAGGGCATCCGCGGCATGCACGTCGGCGGCAGGCGCACCCTGGTCATCCCGGCACGGCTCGCCTACGGCGGCCGCGGCGCCGGCGACGCCGTTCCACCGGACGCCACCCTGGTGTTCGACGTGGAGCTGGTCGGGGTGCACTGAGCACGCCTCTTCGCGTGCCGCTGCCCTGGGGATGCCTCAAGCCTTGACGGCGATGTCATCCACGGCGTCGGCTGCCACGCGATTGCGTCCGCTGCGCTTGGCCCGGTAGAGCGCGCCGTCAGCCTCCTTGCACAGCCGCTGCAGGCCGTGGCCGGCGGCATCGGTGCTGGAAAGGCCGACGCTGATGGATACCTCGACCGTGAGGTCGTCACTCTCCACCCGGGTCGCCTCGACCGCCTGCCGGATGCGTTCGGCGATCGCGCTGCCCTGCTCGCGCGAACACTCGGCAAGCAGGATGCCGAACTCCTCGCCGCCCAGGCGGCCGAACAGGTCGGCGGGGCGCAGATGCTGGCGGCAGATAGCCACGACATGGCGCAGCACGTCGTCGCCCATGGCATGGCCATGGGTGTCGTTGATCCACTTGAAGTGGTCGAGATCGATGAAGGCCAGGCAGGCCATGCCCTTGTGCCGCTCCAGCTGATGCAACACGCGCTCCGCCTCGCCCATGAAGTGCTGGCGGTTGTAGATGGCGGTGAGGCCATCGAGATGGGACAGCTTCTTGAAGCGCAGTTGCGAGCGCTTGAGCCGGAGCATCCAGAACACCGCGAAGACCAGCGCCATCAGCAGCAATGCAAGATACAAGCGGTTGGTTTCCACCGTCTTGGCGTCCAGCGTTTGCCGCATGCGCAGCATGGCGTTCTGCCGGCTCAGCTGTTCCGTCTCCAGCTTCTGCGCCAGCACATGCTGCTGCACCGTCTCGTAGGCCAGCGCACGCGCGTGGGCATCGTCGAGGTAGGCCTTGTCCAGCACGGCGAACTTCTCGTGATAGTCGAGTGCGGCGGCGGCATTGCCCTGCTTTTTCTCGATGCGGTAGAGCACTTCGTAGGCGTCTTTCAGCCACAGGTCGAAATCACTCGACGGCCCCGCCGCGATGATGCCAAGCGCCGCTTTCCGCGCGGAACCATCCTCCCCCAAGGCGGCCAGCGCCCACGCCCGGGCCTCCAGCATGGTCAGCTTGTTGGAGACATAGCCCGAGGCATCCACGCGCGGCTGGAGCTGGTCGAGCAGGGCCAGCGCCTTGTGCGGCTGCCCCCCATGCGCATACACGTCGGCCAGGGCGACGGCGATGCCCGTGCTGTAGAGCGGCTCCGTGGCTGCCGGGCAAGCCTCGAACGCCTGCTGCAACTCCGGGCTGTCAGGCTTGAGCCTGTGGCCATTCCAGAGCGCATCGACCAGGATGGCGGCGGCGTAACATCGGCTGTCCGTCGCGGAATCGGCTGCCATTGCCATGTGCGCATAGCGCACAGCCAGGTCGGTCTGGCCAGCCAACCCCATCGCTTGCGACAGATTCAGCAACAGCGCGTAGCGAACCTTGACATCTGCGACTTGCGGCAATCGTGCCGCAAGTCGGCCCGCCAAATCGAACGCCTCGATGTAATGCCGGGTAATTCCGTACTGGCCCAGGAGCATGGCGGAAGCGCGATCCGCCAACTGCGGATTGCCGGAGTGCAAGGCGATATCCTTGAACAGCGCCTCCGATCTGTCATAGTCGCTTTCATATTCGGCCTCCCACGCGTCGAGAAGGCGCAGGCGCCATTGCTGGTCTGCCGTCAGGCTTGCGGCGTGCTGATTGAGCTGGGCCAGCAATTGCAGGGAGCGCGGGTGATCCGTGACCTGCAGATCCCAGGTCTGCTTGAGCAGGGCGTCCGGATCGGCGATGGCGGTGGTGGCACGCACCGCCTGCAGGCACAGGCAGGCTGCGAGGATCGCACCTGCACCCCATCGTCCCAGACTGTTCGACCGCCGAGGCATGCTGCCGTCCGCCAGGCTTCGGATTAATCGGGCTTCTTGGCGGGCGGATGCGACGGTGACCTGTCGGGCGGGCGACGCTCCGGCTTGGGAGGATCGCATTCGTCCTCGTCGTCACCCTCATGCCCCGGGGCGTGTGTCTGCTGCACCTGCGTCGCCTGCTGGAACTTCAGCTCTTTGCGCAGCGGCGTGCCATCTCCTCGTGCCGCCGCCGCCGTGAGTTCGGCGCTCGCCTGCGCCTGTTCCAGCGCGGCCTCCAGCTGATCGGCTTGAGCGTAACGCAGCGAAGCATCGCTGCCGATAGCTTCCAGCAACTCGATCGTGTCGGCCATGCTGTTCCCCTGTCTCCCTCAGTTCCCGCCGGCACCAGCGTACCGCCTCCGTTTCATGCCATCGCATCAGCCCGTGCCGCCGCGTCCGGTTCCTGCAGCCGCTCCAGCATGGCATGGCGCGGTCGCAAGGTCACGGCCGGCGGCAGACGGCCCCCTCGGCGGTCATCTGCACCACGACCGGCTCGCGCATGGGCGATGCGCCGGAGACGCGGCCACCGGTTGGGCGATGCGGATCGTGACGTTGCAAGCGAGGTCGGCGTGCATCACGCCCGGGCCAGATCGCCGTCCTCGGCACCGGCCATCACGCGATTGCGACCGCCACGCTTCGCCCGGTACAGCGCGGCGTCGGCCTCGCGGCACAGGCGCCGCAGGTCGTGGCCGCAGGTGCCGGTGCAAGCCAGGCCCACGCTGGCGGAGATCGCGATGACGGCGCCCTCGCACTCCACCATCGCCGCCTCGACCGCGTGGCGGATGCGGTCGGCGATGGCCATGCCCTGCTCGTGCGCGCAGCCCACCAGCAGGATGCCGAACTCCTCGCCGCCCAGCCGCCCGAACAAGTCAACCGGACGCAGTTGCTGCTTGCCCACCACCACCACCTGGCGCAGCACCTCGTCGCCCATGGCGTGGCCGTGGGTGTCGTTGATCCGCTTGAAGTGGTCCAGGTCGATGAAGACCAGGCAGGCCGCCCCGGCCCGCTTCTCCAGCAGGCGCAGCGTGCGCTCCACTTCGCCCATGAAGTGCTGGCGGTTGAAGATCGCGGTCAGGCCATCGAGGTGGGACAGTTTCTTGAAGCGCAGTTGCGAGCGCTTGAGCCGGAACATCCAGAACACGGCGGAGGCCAGCGCCATCAGCAGCAGGGCGAGGTACAGCCGGTTGGTTTCGGCCGTCTTGGCGTCCAGCGTCTGCCGCATGCGCAGCAGCGTGTTCTGCCGGCTCAGGTTCTCCGTCTCCAGTTTCTGCGCCAGCACGTGTTGCTGCACCGTCTGGTAGGCCGTCGCGCGCGCGTTGACGTCGTCGAGGTAGGCCTTGTCCAGTGCGGCGTATTTTTCGTAGTAGCCAAGCGCAGCGGCGGCACGGCCTTGCTTCTTCTCGATGCGGTAAAGCACTTCGTAAGTGTCTTTCAACCACCTGCCGTCATCGTCCGGTGGCCTTGCGGCAACGGCCGCCAAAGCTGTCTTCCGGGCGGCATCGTCATTGCCCATTGCAGCCAGCGCCTTCGCCCTGTTCACCAATGCCTCCAGCTTGTAGGGAACATAGCCGTTGACATCGAGCTCAGGCGCAATCCGGTCGAGCAGGGCAAGTGCTTTGCGCGGCTGCCCCTCCTGCACGTACAGGTCGGCGAGCGTGAGCCACAGGTTCACGTTGAACACGGGTTCCCTAGCCGCGGGGCAGGCAGCAAATGCCTGTTGTAACTCCGGGCTATCGGACTTGAGCCGATGACCGTTGAAGAGGGCCTCGACCAGAGCTGCAGCGGGGTAGCACGAACTATCGCCGGCAGGAACGACAGCCATTGCCACGCGCGCGTAGTGCACGGCCAAATCAGTCTGCCCAGCCAGACCCAGTGATACCGACAGGTTCAACAGCATTGGCAAACGAACCTTCGCATCCGTGACCTGCGGTAAGCGTGCCGCGAGGCGATTGGCCAGCTCAAACGCCTCTGTGTAATGCTTGGTGATCCCTAGCTGGCTGAGCAGCATGGCGGAAGCACGGTCGGCCAGGATCGAATTGCCGGAGTGCTGGATGATGTCCTGGAATAGCGCCTCCGACTTCGCGTAATCGCTCTCATACATGGCCTCCCACGCGTTCGAGTACCGTAGGTGCCACATCTGGTCGGATGTCAACCGGGAAGCTTCCTGATTGAGCAACGCCAGTTGCTGCAAGAAGCGCGGGTGATCCGTGGTTGCGATAGCTTGGGTCTGCTGGAGGTAGGCATCCGGATTGGCGGGGAGCGTGGTTGCCAAGCCGGCCTGCCAGCACAGACAGCCGGCCAGACCCCTCAAGATGGTCCATAGTCGCAGGCTGCTCGTCCAACGGGACATACCGCTATACCCGCTTCCCCTCAGGACGAGAGGGCTTGCTTGGCGGGAAGGGTCGGCGAGCGATCCGGCTTGAATGGCTCCGGCAGAGGAACGTCGGCCTCTTCTTCCTCTTCGTCCCCGTGGCCCGGCGCATTCATCTGGGGTGTTTCCGATATCCGCTGAAGCCCCAGTTCATAACGCAACGGCGCACCATCGCCCGACTCCGCCGCCATCGACAATCCGACGCTCGCCTTCGCCTGCTCCAGCACACCTTTCAGCTCGTCGGCCGGCGCGTAACGCAGCGACGCATCGCTGCCGATGGCTTCCAGCAACTCGATCGTATCGGTCATGTTGTTCCCCCAACCCCATGTTCGGTCGGCACCGACGTGCCGCACCGTCCCGTCTCAGGCCGCCGTGGCTTCCTGTCCCCTCAAATCCAGCGCCTGCAGCCGATCAAGCATCGCACGGTTCGGTTGCAAGGTCACGGCCGGCGGCAACACCACGGTTTCCTCCGCGGTCAACGGCGCTCCGGCCAACTCGCGCAGGGTGATGCGCTGGATGCGTGCGCGCTCGATGGGCAGGGTGGCTCCGCGATAGACGATGACTTCGTGGCCCGGCGGGTAGTCCTGCTCCAGCCGCTCCACCAGCAAGGCGCGGTAGGCCGGCCCGGTCTCGAAACGGCCCACGGAGCGGTTGCCGACCACTCCCACCTGCCACAGCACCAGGTAGCCCGCGGTATCGATGCGCCGCTCGCAGTACAGCAGCTGGCTGGCCTCGAAGTGCTGGCAGCCGTAGCGGCCAGGGTCGAAGCCCAGGTCGGCGTACAGGCAATCCTCGGCCGAGATGCCCGGCTCCATGTGCGCCTCGTAACCTTCCGCGCGCGCCTGCTCGATCACCTTGTGCGGCGACCAGGCGAAGATGCCGGGGTGGCCGTAGAACACGCCGCAGACGCGCTTGCCGGCGCGCAGATCGGCCATCATCCGTGCCACCCATTCGCGGTAGGTCTTCATGCGCGGCTTGCCCTCGGCGTAATGGGGCTGCAGGCTGCGCACGTCCGGGTGCATGCGCTTCAGCCATTCTTCCGCGATGGGGTCGGAAAGCGCCGCGAACACCACGTCCGCCTGCTCGATATGGCTGCGCGCCAGCGGCGTGAGGTGGGAGCCCAGGGTCATGCCCAGGCCCACACAGCTCAGGCTGCCGCGGCGGGTGTCGTGCAAGGATGGCAGGTTGGCTGATGGCATCGCGCGATGATAGGGCAAGTCCGGGCGGCACCAGCGTTCGATGAACCAAACTCCCGCCGCGCCACCGATCGCCCGATGCACGCGCCGTGCCAATCCATGCCTAAAGGCACGGTTGCGCGCCGCCGCGGCTCGCTAGGCTTGGGGCTTTGCCCCCGCGAGGATAGCCCCGTGCGCAAGCCGCTGCAGACGAGCTTGCTGGCAGCCCTGCTGCTGGCCGGATTCCACCACTCGGCGCTGGCTGCCGACACCAAACCGCCTGCCGCGGCAGAGGCGCCGGGCGCCAGCGACGGCTTCCACCTGCCGCCCTTCCCCGCCGACGCGCACGTCGCCCAGTCCGCCAAGGTGGACGGCCGCACGCTGAAATACACCGCCACCGTGGGCTCGCTGCCGGTGCGCGACGAGAAGGGCAAGGTGATCGCGCAGGTGATGTTCACCGCCTACACCATGCCCGGCAAGGACCGCCCAGTGACCTTTGCGGTGAACGGCGGCCCCGGCGCCTCGTCGGTCTACCTCAACCTCGGCGCGATCGGCCCGAAGAAGGTGAACTTCGGCGTGGAGGGCGACAACCCGTCCGACCCGGCCGTGCTGCACGACAACCCCGGCACCTGGCTGGGCTTCACCGACCTGGTGTTCATCGACCCGGTGGGCACCGGCTTCAGCCGCGCGCTGGTGGACGACAAGCAGGCCACCAAGGATTTCTACAGCACCGACAGCGACATCCAGTACCTCTCGCGCATCGTCTACGACTGGCTGGTGAAGAACGGCCGCATGGAGTCGCGCAAGTACCTGGTGGGCGAGAGCTACGGCGGCTTCCGCGGCCCGCGCATCACCGACTACCTGCAGACCCGGCTCGGCGTGGCGATGAACGGCGTGGTGCTGCTGTCGCCCTACCTCGACCCGGCCGCATCGGACGACGAAAACGTGTCGCCGCTGCCGTGGATGCTCACCCTGCCCTCGATCGCCGCCGCCCACCTCGAACGCGGGCACAAGCTCACGGCCGAGGCGATGCAGCCCATCATCGACTACACCCGCACCACCTACGCCACCACGCTGATGGAAGGCCGCAGCAATCCGGCCGCCACCGAGGCGATGATCCGGAAGGTCGCCTCGCTGACCGGCCTCGATCCGCTGTTCGTGCAGCGCTCCGGCGGCCGGCTGGAAACCCAGGCCTACCTGCGCGAGGTGTACCGCGCCGAAGGCAAGCTGGGCAGCCGCTACGACTCCAACGTCACCGCCTGGGATCCGTTCCCCTATGCGCCGCACCAGCGCTCTGGCGACCCCATCCTCAACGGCATCATCGCGCCCACCACCACCGCGATGGTGAACTTCGTCACCCGGACCGTGGGCTGGAAGTACGACGGCCGCTACAACGCGCTCAGCTACGAGGTGGGACGGCTGTGGCACGACGACGAGGACGCGAACCTGGGCTCGGTGAAGCAGTTGCGCGAGGCGGTGGCGAACGACCCCGGCCTGCGCGTGCTGATCGCCCACGGCTGGGACGACCTCTCCTGCCCGTTCATGGCCTCGGTGCTGATCGTCGACCAGATGCCGGCAATGGGCGACCCCGCCCGCGTGCAGGTGAAGGAATACCCCGGCGGCCACATGTTCTACGCCCGCCCATCCAGCCAGGCCGACCTGCTGCGCGACGTCAAGGCGCTGTACGGCGTGCATTGAGTCCTTCTCCCCTCCCCCGCTCGCGGGGGAGGACCGGGGGAGCGGGCTGCTTTTCCGTCACCTCCCGCGCCACCCGGCCGGCCCATGATTGCGCACGGCCTCGCCAAGACGCACCATCGCGGTCGATCACGTCCGCCGATGAGGTGTTCCCATGAAATCCGCCCTGACCGGTCTGCTCGCGCTCTCGCTGGCGGTCGCCGCAAGCGCCGCATCCGCCCAGACGAAGCCGAAAGCCCCCGCCTATGCTCCCTTGCGTCCGGTCGCCGACTGTCTGCGCACCGACCGCATCAACGAGTGGCATGTCGTGAATCCACGCACGCTCACCGTGCGCAATGGCCCCAACCGCTTCCTGGTGAAGCTGCAGGCAGCCTGCCCGCAACTGAGCTACGGACCGCCCACCCTGCGGTTCCAGCCCAACGAAGCGAACAGGGCGGTGGCCCCGTTCAGCATCTGTGGCGAAGCAGGCGAATCGGTACGCTCGACCCAGCCTCCACGTTGCCCGATCCAGTCGGTGCGCAAGATCGACAAGGCCGAGTTCGACAAGCTCAGTGCGCATGCCGGCCGCAGCGGCAGCGGGGCGAACCAGCCCGGCAAACCCTGAGCCCCGCCCCGCCATCCAGCCCCGCGGCGAAGGCCGGATGCCGAAGCCGCGAGCCCGTGTCCCGACATAAAAAGAGCCCGGCGAGATGCCGGGCTCTTTGCGACGCTGCACACCCGCCAGCGGTCAGTTGGCCGGGCCGATGTAACGCGTCGGCGGGGTGCTGTAGACCACCGTGCCTTGAGGCACCACGTAAGGCGCGCTCTGGTAAACCACCGTACCCGGCTGCGTATACACCACCGTCGGCGCCGGCGCGTAATAGACCGGCGCCGGGGGCGCCAGCGCGCCCGCCACCAGCCCGGCCACGGCGCCGGTGACTACCGCCCCGGCGATCCAGCGACCACCACTCCAGTAACCACCGTGATGATAGTAACCGCCATGGTAGTAGCCGCCGTGGTAGCCGCCATGACCCCAGCCGTGCGCGGAAGCGCTCAGCGGCATCGCACCTGCAGCGGCCACGGCCAGACCGATCGCCATCAACTTGCCGACATTGCGCTTGGACATAAAAAAACCTCCGTTTCTGCGGGTGTGATGCTCAGCCCTTGGTGCTTAATCCGAACTGAAGAGTTCAACTTTTCGGACGCGCCTCGCTCCACGGATTGAACACCGCTTCAGCCTGGCGATGACGCAGCAGCCAGCAGCCGTGGATATCGGCGCGACGGGCGAAGTCGAACGGGATGCTGGCCGCGCCCCAGTCCTCGATGTCGAAACGTTCAGCCAGCGCGGCCTCGTCCAGCTTGAAGCGGCGGAAATTGTTGGAGAACACGATCACGCCATCGTTCACCAGCCGCTCGCCGCAGGCTTCCAGCAGCGCCACGTGGTCGCGCTGCACGTCGAAGTCGTCGGCGCGCTTGGAATTGGAGAAGGTGGGCGGGTCGACGTAGATCAGGCCGTAATGCGCGCGGTCCTGGCGCAGGAAGGCCAGGGCGTCGGCCTGCATCAGCCGGTGCTTCGCGCCGGTGAAGCCGTTCAGCGCGAGGTTGCCGGAGGCCCAGTCGAGATACGTCGCGGACAGGTCCACGCTGGTGGTGTCGCGCGCGCCGCCGGCCGCCGCGTACACGCTGGCGGTGGCGGTGTAGGCGAACAGGTTGAGGAAGCGCCGGCCCGCGGCCAGCTCGCGCAGCTTCGCGCGCACCAGGCGGTGGTCGAGGAACAGGCCGGTGTCGAGGTAGTCGGTGAGGTTCACCAGGAACTTCAGCCCGCCTTCCGCCACCTCGACGAACTCCCCGCGCTGGTCGAACTGGCCGTACTTGGAGCCGCCCTTGCCGCGTTCGCGGGTCTTGAGCGCGATGCGCTCGCGCGGCACCGCGAACACCTCGCCGGCCACGCGCGAAAGTTCACGCAGGCGGATGCGCGCGGTCTCGGCGGGCACCTCGGCCGGCGCGCGGTATTCCTGCACGTGCAGCCAGGCGTCGCCGCCGTCGCGCGCGTAGACGTCGATGGCGGCGGCGTATTCGGGCAGGTCCTGGTCGTAGGCGCGCCAGCAGTGGATGCCTTCGCGCGCGAGCCGCTTGCGCAGGTGGCGCAGATTCTTCTCCAGCCGGTTCTTCAGCATCTGCGCGCCGGCGGAGAGCGGCTTCGGCTCGCGCGGCGCCTCGTCGCGCGGACGGATCTCGAACGTGAGCAGCTGGGTTTCCAGCGCACCGTTGTACAGCGCGTACTTCTTCTCCGCATGCAGGCCCAGCGCGCGGCCCAGCTCGGCGTCGCCCGCCAGCACGGCCGCGCGCCAGCCATGGAATTGCGTGCGCAGGCGCTCGCCCAGTGCGTGGTAAAGCGCGGGCATCTCTGCCCGTTCGCCCAGGCGTTCGCCGTACGGCGGATTGGTGATGACCAGGCCACGCTCCTCGCCCGCCGGCGGCGCGGCATGCATCACGTCGCGCTTCTCCAGCGTGATGAAACCGGCCACGCCCGCTTCCTGTGCGTTGCGCTTGGCGGTCTGCACCATGCGCGGGTCGGCATCGCTGCCGAAGAAGCCGCTGCGCAACGCCTTGAGCCCCGTCTCGGCGCGCTGCCGCGCCTCGTCGAGCAGACCACGCCACAGCGCGATGTCGTGTTGCTGCCAGCCGAGGAAGCCGTAGTAGTCGCGGCGCCAGCCGGGTGCCACGTCGGCCGCCATCAGCGCGGCCTCGATCAGCAGGGTGCCGGAACCACACATCGGATCGAGCAGGGCGCCACCCGCCGCATGGACCTCCGGCCAGCGCGCGCGCAGCAGCATGGCGGCCGCAAGGTTCTCCTTCAGCGGCGCCTCGCCCTGTACTTCGCGCCAACCGCGCCGGTGCAGCGGGCTGCCGGCGAGGTCCAGCGACAGCGTGGCGCGGTCGCGCTTCAGGCGCAGGTTGAGGCGCACGTCCGGTTCGTCGGTATCCACGCCGGGCCGGGTGCCGTCCCGCTGGCGGAACTGGTCGACCACCGCGTCCTTCACCCGCTGCGCGATGAACTGGCTGTGGGTGAGCTTGCTCAGCGAGGTGTGCGCATCCACCGCCAGCGTGGCGTGCGCGGCGAGATGCCGCGACCAGTCGATGGCCTGCACGCCGGCGTACAAGGCATCGTCGGTCGCCGCGTCGAACTCGGCCAGCGGCAGCAGGATGCGGCTGGCGAGGCGCGACCACAGGCAGGCGCGGTAGGCGGTTTCCAGCGGGCCTTCGAAATGCACGCCGGCCAGCGCCTCGCGCGCCTCCTGCGCACCCAAGGCGGCCAACTCGTCGCGCAGCAGGTATTCCAGGCCCTTGGGGCAGGTGGCGAACCAGTGGCTCATGCCAGCGCTCCCAGCAGGACGCCGAACTGCGCGGCGATCATGTCCATGCTGGCCAGCAGGCGGTGGTCGTCGTCCAGCAGCAGCAGCGGCAGCCGGCGACGCGCGGCGAAATCCCGCACGCCGTCCACCGGGCACAGCTCGTCGCGCCAGCCGTGGACCAGCAGCGTGGGCACGCCGGCACGAAGGTCCAGCGCCTGCGCGCAGGCGGGGATCGCCGGCGGCGTGGCCAGCAGGAACAGCGCCGCCACCGGCATTTCCAGCGAGGCCAGCGCCGAGGCGAACGCGCCCATGCTGGACCCGACCAGCACCGGCGGCGCCTCGCAGGCGGCGATGGCTTCGCACAGCTGCACCACGCGCGGCGCCACCGCGGCGGCATGGCCATGGCCGTCGTGTGCGCGGAAATCCGGCCGCTGCGTGCGCCAGCCCAACGCTTCGGCCCGGGTCGCCAGCGCGCTGATCTTGGTGGCGCCCGGACCGGAATCCGAACCGTGCGAAAGGATGATCTGGCCGCGCATGGCGGTCTCCGGTACAGGCTGCAGGGCACTCATGATAACCGGCCGCCATGCGAGACTTGGCGCATGCCGACACTCGCCATCCACGACCAGCCCCTGCCCTACGTGGCGAAACTGCCCGAGCGCCCCGCCGCCGCGGTGACCCTGGTGGTGATCCACTGCACCGAACTGCCCGACCTCGCGATGGCGCGCGCATACGGCGAGAAGGTGCTGTACGACAACGGCGCCGGCAACAGCGGCCACTACTACATCGACCGCGACGGCGCGGCGTACCGCTTTGTGCCTGGCACCCGTGTCGCCCACCATGTGCGTGGGCAGAACGCCGACTCCATCGGCATCGAACTGGTGAACACCGGCCGCTACCCCGAGTGGTTCGACTCGCGCCGCCAGACCATGACCGAGCCCTACCCCGCCGTGCAGATCGACGCCCTGCTCGCCCTGCTCGCGCAGCTGCGTGGAGAGTTCCCCGGCCTGCGCCGGATCGCCGGCCACGAGGATCTGGACACCGCGCGCGTGCCGGCCAGCGACGACCCGGCGAAGCAGGTGCCGCGCAAGCTCGACCCCGGCCCGCTGTTCCCGTGGGATGCCATCGTCCCCGCCAGCGGACTGGAACGGCTGCGCTAGACTGCGGCGGCCTCCCGCCCGGCCCGCGCCATGCCCGAGTTCACTGTCCAGTCGCTGCTGCAGTCGACCACGGCCGCGGCACACGACGTGCACTGCCGCGGCGAGTGCCGCCACCGCAGCGCCGAGGAATGCGCAAGCGCTGCTGCTCGAACTGGCGCCAGGCCACGCTGCCCCCCGGGCGGCGCGAAGAGCTAAAGATCCTGACAGCCGCCGCCGGCGGCCGGTGGTCTCCTGTGCCTGCCCGATCGCGGGCATCACCGGAGCACCACCATGCAAGCGAAAGAAGCCACCTGCGCCGCCTGCGACTACCCGCTCGACGGCAACGCCATCGAGGTGACCATCGGCGGCCGCACCGTCGAGGTCTGCTGCGAGGAATGCGCGCAGAAGCTGCGCGAGGCGGCAGCTGCGCAATCGTGAGCGGGGCAGTCCCCCGCCATCCACCTGTCCCATGCGATGCCGGCGGGCTGCCGGCATCGCTTCCCGGCCGGCCGGCTTGCTCCGGCCACCGCGCTTCGACGAGGCGCCGCAGGATGCCGACATCCTCTTCCCGCATCGCGGTATGCGGCGCCCACGGCCACACCGGCCCCTTCGTGCTGGACGAACTGTGTCGCCGCGGTTTCGGGCCGGTGGCCTGCGGTCGCGACGCGGCGAAGCTGGCGGCGCTGGCCGAAGCCGGCAGCGTCGAGGCCCGCGATTTCCTGGCCGCGCCCGCGCCCGCAGGCGTCATGCCGGCGTTCGAGGACGAGGGGCCAGCCATGCCCGCCTGGGGCGGTCCCGGCGGGCGCCCCGGTATACTGGCAAACCCCGCCAAGGACCCGCCATGCGCGAAGAGCACGTCAACGAACTGGTCGAACTGCTGCAGCTCGAACGGCTGGAGGACAACCTGTTCCGCGGCCAGAGCCGCGACATCGGCACGCGCTTCGTGTTCGGCGGCCAAGTGCTGGGCCAGGCGCTGTCGGCGGCGCAGCAGACCGTCGATCCCTCGCGCGAGGCGCATTCGCTGCACGCCTACTTCCTGCGCGCCGGCGACATCGACGCGCCGATCGTGTACAGCGTGGAGCGCGCCCGCGACGGCGGTACGTTCTCCTCGCGGCGCGTGCTGGCGATCCAGCACGGCCAGCCTATCCTGAACGGCTCGATCTCGTTCCAGGTGCCGGAAAAGGGCTTCGAGCACCAGACCGCGATGCCGGAAGTGCCCGCGCCGGAAGACGTGGAGCCGATGCGGCCGCTGCCGCCCGACGAGCTGGCCAAGCTGCCGGTGAAGCTGCAGCGCTGGCTGGGCATCGACGGCCCGTTCGAGTTCCGCCTGGTGTGGCCGCGCGACGAGATGCACCCGGTGAAGCGGCCGCCGATCCAGCACATCTGGTTCCGCCTCGCCGCGCCGATCGGCGATTCGGCGATCCTGCACCGCGCGCTGCTCGCCTACGCCTCGGACTTCCACCTGATCGGCACCGCCACGCTGCCGCACGGCATCTCCTACCTCACCCACAACGTGCAGATGGCCAGCCTCGACCATGCGCTGTGGTTCCATCGTTCGTTCCGCGTGGACGAATGGCTGCTGTACTCCTTCGACAGCCCCACCGCCCAGGGCGGCCGCGGCCTGGCGCGCGGGCAGATCTTCGACCGCGCCGGCCGGCTGGTGGCCTCCACCGCGCAGGAAGGCCTGATCCGCCTGCGCGGCAGCTGAAACCCGGAATTCCGACATGCGCCAGATCTACACCTCGCCCCGCCCCGAGAACATCGACCGTGTGGTCGCCCTGATGGCCGAGCACGGCATCGAGGCCACGGTGGAGAACCGATCCAACTGGCGCAAGCCGGGCCACCGCCGCTTCAGCTACCGCGAGCCGGACACCGACCGCAGCAGCTGGGAACAGGTGTGGATCGCCCGCGCCGACGACTACACCCGCGCCCGCGCCCTGCTGCGCGAGCTTGGCATCGAGCCGGTGGTGCGGCACGGCCAGGATCTGGCCGCGGTGCGCAATCCCTCGCCGCAGGCACGGCGCCAGAGCACGTTGACGCGTGTGCGGCGCATCATGATGCTGGCCATACTGGGCATCATCGCGATGATGACGCTGCGCTATCTCGGCATCCTGTAGCCGCCACCGCCCGGGCGTGCGCCGGCCTGCGCTTCCCGGCCCGTACGTCAGCCCAGCACGATGATGCCCATCACCACGCGAATGTGAACGAACAGGTCCACCA
The DNA here is from genome assembly GCF_040812275.1 of Rhodanobacter geophilus. NCBI lineage: Bacteria > Pseudomonadati > Pseudomonadota > Gammaproteobacteria > Lysobacterales > Rhodanobacteraceae > Rhodanobacter > Rhodanobacter geophilus. The sequence goes on from NZ_JBFOHL010000006.1 coordinate 51,587, forward strand.
CCCCTCCGCGGCGTCATGCCCGCGGCGACCACAACATCTTGCGCCCGCTTGCAGTCCCCCTGCGGCCGCCTAGAATCGGGGCATGCGCTCCGAACACGTCCGGCTGTTCCAGACCCTGCCGCACACCTGCGGCTACTACGCCGAGCGCACGGCGCAGAACCTGGTGCTCGATCCGGCCGCGCCGCAACTGGACCGGCTGTACGGGCCGGCGCTGGAACGCGGCTTCCGCCGCGCCGGTGGCCACCTGTACTTCCCGCACTGCCCGGAGTGCCGCGCCTGCAAGCCCTGCCGCATCGACGCGCTGCACTTCGAACCCGACCGCTCGCAGCGGCGCTGCCTCAAGCGCAATGCCGACCTCGCGGTGATCGAATGCCAGGCCGGCTACAACGCCGAGCGCCACGCGCTGTACGAGCGCTACCTGCGCCAGCGCCACCCCGGCGGGGGCATGGACGAGGCCGACGCCAGCGACTTCCGCCGCTTCCTCACCGCGCCATGGAGCCCCACCGTGTTCCTGGAATTCCGCCTGCACGGGCGCCTGCTCGGCGTGGCGGTCACCGACATCTGCCGCAGCGGCCTGTCGGCGGTCTACACCTTCTACGATCCCGACGAAGACGCGCGCGGCCTCGGCACCTACGCCATCCTGCAGCAGGTGGAACTGGCGCGCCGCCGCAACCTGCCGTGGGTCTATCTGGGCTTCTGGATCGATGGTCACCCGAAGATGGACTACAAGCGGCGCTTCCGGCCGCTGCAGCTGCGCACGGCCGAGGGCTGGCAGGCGATGCCCTGAGGGCGTCCGGTCCGGCTCACGCCACCTTGTGCCCGGACGGATACGGAAACAGCTTCACCAGCGGTACCGAGATGCCGTCGTCGCCGACCACGCGGCAATGCGTGCGGTCGAGCTGGCGCGGATCGTCCACGCCACAGCTGTGGGCGATGATGCCCACTTCATGCATCACGTTGCGCGCGTAGTTCGCCACCTTCTCGCTCTTGTCGGTGACCACCAGGCCGCGCTGCAGCCTCGGGTCCTGCGTGGTGATGCCGGTGGGACAGGTGTTGCGGTTGCACTGCAGCGACTGGATGCAACCCAGCGCCAGCATGAAACCTCGCGCGGAGTTCACGAAGTCGGCGCCCATCGACAGGGCCCAGGCCACGTCGTAGGCGGTAATGCGCTTGCCGGAGCAGATCACCTTGACGCGCTCGCGCAGGTCCTTGACGATCAGCGTGTCGATGAGTGCCGGCAGCGCCTCGTGCAGCGGCAGGCCCACGCCTTCCATCAGGGTCTGCGGCGCGGCGCCGGTGCCGCCTTCGGAGCCGTCCACGATGATGAAATCCGGCGCGCTCTCGATGCCGCGCTGGCGCACCTCGTCGCACAGTTCCTCGATCATGCGCATGTCGCCGAACACCGCCTTGAATCCGGTGGGCTTGCCGGTGAGTTCGCGGATGTGGCGGATGGCGTCCAGCAGTTGCGACACGTTGCCGATGTCCAGGTGCCGGTTCGGGCTCTGCGAGTCCTGTCCTGCCGGAATGCCGCGGATCTCGGCGATCTCCGGCGTCACCTTGGCCGCCGGCAGCAGGCCGCCCATGCCGGGCTTGGCGCCCTGGCCGAGCTTGATGCTGACCATCTTCACCTGCGGATGGGCGCAGATCGCCGTGAGCTTGCCGTCGTCGAGCCTGCCGTCGGGCGTGCGCACGCCGTACTTGGCGGTGCCGATCTCGAACACGATGTCGCAGCCGCCTTCGAGGTGGTACGGCGCCAGCCCGCCTTCGCCGGTGTCCATCCAGATGCCGGCCTTCGCCGCGCCGCGTGACAACGCGCGCACCGCAGGCGCGCCCAGCGCGCCGAAGCTCATCGCCGAGATGTTGAAGAACGCAGCATGGTCGTAGGGCTCGCGCGCATAAGGGCCGATGCGCACCGGCTGCGGCTCCACGTGGTGGTCGCCCAGCGACGGGAAGGCCGCATTGACGAAGAACGGCACGCCTTCGCCGCGCAGGTCGCGGGTGGAGCCGAAGGCGTTGGTGTTCTCCGCGTTCTTCGCCGCGCGGTACACCCACACGCGCTGGGCGCGGTTGAACGGCAGCTCCTCGCGGTCGCTGGAGAACAGGTACTGGCGGAAGAACTCGCCCAGGCGCAGGAAGCCGTAGCGGAAGTGGCCGATCACCGGGAAATTGCGCAGCACCGCGTTGGAGGCCTGGTTGCGGTCCACCACCCACACCGCCGCGATCACCACCACGGCCACCGCCAGCAACAGCACGAACAGTGCCGCGAACGTCTCCACCAGCACCACCAGCCAGTGCGCAAAACCCGTCGATTGCATGTGCGACTCCCGTGCGTTGCGAGGACATACCGTGCGCGTTCAGCGTAGCTCGCATGGCGGGCGAAGTCGAAACGCGCCCTCCTTCCACTTCCACAACTGAAGGTGGATCGAAGCGAGAGGCCGGGCTTGCTACTCCACGGATCGAAGCGCGCTCCGATCAGGACGACTTTGCCAGCGCGGCCCCTCGCCCCGACCCTCTCCCCAAGGAGGAGAGCGGGAAATCGTCACAGTTCCACGCGCAACTGCGCCGCCGCGCGCACGGCCTTCGCGCGCGCCGCCTCGATATCCGCATCGCGCGCCAGCGTCACCGCCATGCGCCGGCGCCCCTTCACCTCGGGCTTGCCGAACAGGCGCAGTTGGGTATCCGGCTCGGCCAGTGCCGCGGCCACGCCGTGGTAGCGCGGCGCGCGGCCCTCGCCTTCCACCAGCACCGCGCACGAGGCCGAGGGGCCGAACTGGCGGATCGCGGGGATCGGCAGGCCGAGGATCGCCCGCGCGTGCAGCGCGAACTCCGACAGGTCCTGCGAGATCAGCGTGACCAGCCCGGTGTCGTGCGGGCGCGGGCTCACCTCGGAGAAGATCACGCTGTCGCCCTTGACGAAGAACTCCATGCCGAACACGCCCCAGCCGCCCAGCGCGTTCGACACCGCCGCGGCCTGGCGCTGTGCCTCGGCCAGCGCCTTGTCGCTCATCGGCTGCGGCTGCCACGACTCGCGGTAGTCGCCGTCTTCCTGGCGATGGCCGATCGGCGCGCAGAAGCTGGTGCCGTCCTTGTGGCGCACGGTGAGCAGGGTGATCTCGTAGTCGAAGTCGACGAAGCCCTCCACGATCACCCGCCCGTGTCCCGCGCGGCCGCCGGACTGCGCGTAGTCCCAGGCATGCTGCAGTCCGGATTCGGCGCGCACGATGCTCTGGCCCTTGCCCGAGGAACTCATCACCGGCTTGATCACGAACGGATAGCCGATGTCGGCCACCGCGCGGCGGTAGTCGCCCTCGTTGTCGCAGAAGCGGTACGGCGAGGTGGGCAACTCCAGCTCCTGCGCGGCCAGCCGGCGGATGCCTTCGCGGTCCATCGTCAGCCACGCGGCGCGCGCGGTGGGGATCACGTGCAGGCCCTCGCGCTCCATCTCCACCAGGGTGGGCGTGTGGATCGCCTCGATCTCCGGCACCACCAGGTCGGGATGCTCGGCCTCGATCGTCCGGCGCAGCGCGGCGCCGTCCAGCATGTCGATCACGTGGCTGCGGTGCGCCACCTGCATCGCCGGCGCGTCGGCGTAGCGGTCTACCGCGATCACCTCCACCGCGTAGCGCTGCAGTTCGATCGCCAGTTCCTTGCCCAGTTCGCCGGAACCCAGCAGCAGCACGCGCACGGCATGGTCGGAATGGGGCGTGCCGAAGGGTTTCATGGGTGTGCTCCGTCGTTGGGCGGGAGCACATTGTAGGCGGACCGACGCAGCCTCAGCGTCTTCGCCGGATTTTTCCGCATCGACGTGGACCGTGCACGGTCAGTCGGCTGCGGCGACGGACAGCAGGCGTCCGTTGTGCGCGTCGTAGAGGCGCACCGAACCGCTCTGTGCGTTCGTCACCCGCAGCAACTCGCGGCCGCCCTCGACGCGACGCACCAGCGCGTCATACGCGGGCCCGGCGAGCGACGGCTCCATGGGCGACGACAGATGGTCGCGCAAGCCATCTACCGATATGAGTACCAGCAGCACGCAGGCGGCAAACAGGCCCATGGCCTTGCGCCAGGCGTCTGCGCGTTTGCGGGCGGCGGCATCCATGCCACCATGGTGCGCGCCGTGCATGGCAAGGGCATGACACCGCCGCGCTCAATCGCGGAGGCGGCGCAGCGACATGCCCAGTGCGATCCAGCCCACCACGAAGGCCACGCCGCCGAATGGCGTGGCGATGCCCACCCAGCGCGGCGCACCGAGGGCCAGCGCATACAGGCTGCCGCTGAACAGCACGATGCCGAGCGCGAACGCGGCAACCGCGCAGCGCCCTGCGCGCCCGGCACCGAGTCCCACCGCGAGCGCCAGCGCCAGCGCGTGCCACGCGTGGTATTCGACGGCCGTGCGCCACAACTCACGATGGGCGGGATCGAGCACGCCGCGCAAGGCGTGCGCACCGAACGCGCCCAGCAATACCGCGCTGGCTCCGGCGATGCCGACGAGCAGGCCGGCGGGGGATCGGGCAGTTTGTCGCAGCATGGCCGGGCTCACGGTGCAGGCGCTCGCGCAGCGGAGTCGCTGGCGTATGCTTGGGCGGTTGCAGTCCACGGATTCTCGCATGAAGTTCCCGCGTCTCCTGCGCCTCGCCCTGCTGCTGTTGCCGCTGGCCGGCGCCCTGCTGCTCGGTGGCTGCCACCGCGACGCACTGCCGTTCAAGCTCACCAACATCAGCGGGCACATGCCCGACCTGCAGTTCCGGCTCACCGACGACAACGGCAAGGCGGTGGACGCCGGCGACTATCGCGGCAAGGTGCTGCTGCTGTACTTCGGCTACACGCACTGTCCCGACGTCTGCCCGCTGACCCTGGCCCAGTTGCACGCGGTGCTGCAGAAGCTGGGCAAGCAGGCCGACGACACACGCATCCTGTTCGTCAGCGTCGATCCTTCGCGCGACACGCCGGCGGTGCTGCACGCCTACGTCAACGCGTTCGACAAGCGCGCGGTGGGCCTCACCGGCAGCCCGCGCGCGATCGAGGCCCTCGTCAAGCGCTACCGCGCCTCGTTCACCCGTGAACCGGGCGGCAAGGACGGCAACTACGAGGTCAGCCACAGCTCGGCGATCTACGTGTTCGACCGCGACGGCCACGCCCGGGTGCTCTCCACGCCCGGCACGCCCCAGGGCGACCTGGTGCATGATCTCGGCCTGCTGCTTGGCGCGGGAGCTTCCGCATGAGCCGTCCCGCCCTGGCCCTGCTGCTCGCCGGCCTGCTTTGTGCCGGCCTCGCGCATGCCGGCGCCCCTGTGCATGTCACCGCCAGTCACGCCTGGATCCGCGTGCTGCCCGGTGGCCTGCCGGCCGGCGCGTACGTCGTGCTGCGCAACGACGGCGACCGGGCGATCTCGCTGACCGGCGCCAGCAGCCCCGCCTACGGCGAGGCGATGCTGCACGAGAGTTCGCGCGCGGGCGGCATGAGCCGCATGACCATGGTCGACGCGCTGGCCATCCCCGCCCACGGCACGCAGGCGCTGCAGCCCGGCGGCTACCACCTGATGCTGATGGACGCGAAGCATCCCGTGCAGCCCGGCGACACGGTGCGCGTGGTGCTGCGATTCGGCAATGGCGGCACGCTGCCGGTGGATTTCAAGGCGCGACCGGCCAGTGCGCCGGGAGACCAGGGCTAGCCTTGCAGGAGCCACTCCGTGCGCGATGGGAAGGAGTGAGAAGCGAGAGAAAGCCCCGCCGGCGCGCGATCCGCTCCTTCGCATTTCCCGCTTTCGCGCACAAGGACTGCTACGGCGTTGCCGCCGTACGCACCTGCCATGTCTTGCGCGGCAGGCGCCCGCTGCGCGACAAGCGCAGCCACTGGCGCAGCGCCAGCAGGCCGCCGAGGGACTCGATCAGCGCCGCCGGCACCCAGGTGATCACGCCGCCTATCATCTGTCCGGTGAGCACGTTGAAGCTGAACGCACGGCCGCAGATCTCGAAGATCGGATAGAGGTCGCTGCGCGAGAACGTGACGATCGCGCCGGCCAGGATCTGCGGCGCCATCGTGATGCCCGGCGACAGCACGCGCAGGCCGGCGCCCATGCGTCCCGGCGGATGCGGCCGATGGTCGAGGATCAGCGACCAGTAGACAAAACCACTGAGCAGCATCGTCCAGTTCATGAAGCGGTAGACGCGCCAGTCCAGCATCGCCAGCGTCTGCATGGACGGCACCAGCCAGATCAGCACGAAGAACACGAACAGGATCGACGCCACCAGCGGCTGGAACAACACGCCAGTCGCCACGCGCCACGGCCACGAGCGGCGCAGCGGCTTCAACCAGCGCAGCCGCCAGCGACGTGGCAGACCGGCGCGCAGCACACCGGCGGGGTACGTGGCGCAGATCAGCAGCGGCGCGAGGTGGTGCAGCAGCAGTTGCTGCAGGCGATGCACGAAGAACTCGTGCTCGGCGTAGAAATCCAGGTAGGTCTGCAGCGTGAGCCAGATGATCGCCATGCCGATCCAGAACGCCGCACGGCGCCCGCGGCCCACGCGCAGGCGCCGGCTGCCGCGCCAGTACAGCACGCAGGCCAGCAGGAAGCCCGCGAGGAATACCCACGAGAACTCCCACGGCACGATCCATTTCGACAGCGTCGCCATCACTCCGGCATATCCGCGCACCACGTCCTGCCCAGCATAGCTTCCGCGGCGGCGGCGCCGTTGCGGCGGATTGCCGCCCGCCTCGCGGTCGCGCTCACAGCCGCCGCCGGTTGCGACGCATGCGACGCCAGCCGTACAGCAGGCCCAGCAGCGCCACCAGCACGGGCACCAGCACGATGTTGATCACCTTGAGGCGCAGGCCCAGCGCGTCGATCTCGGCGTTGAGCTGGTGCTGCACGTCGCGCAGCTCCTTGTTGATCGCCAGCTGGCGCTGGCGGAACTGCTCGATCTCGCTCCGCTGCTCGGTGCCGACGCTGCCGGCGTGGCCGCCGCCCTTGCCCGGCTGCAGCTCCTCCAGCCGCTGCCGGGTCTCGGCCAGCTCGCGCTCCAGCTCCTGCTCCTTCTGCAGGAACTTCTGGTCGGCCACGTTGCGCAGCGCCTCCACCCGGGTGAACGGTCGCTGCGAGGTGGAGCGGCCGCGTATCGACAACAGCGCCGAGGAGCCGCTGAGGTTGTCCACCAGGTTGCCCACGAAATCGCCGTTGTTGGCGAACGGCCGCATCATGGTCTGGCCGAGGATGGTCTGCGGCTCCACCCACAGGCGGTCGCTGAGCAGGTCGGTGTCGGCGACCAGCACCACCTCGTCCCCGGGCGCGGAGCGGGCCAGGTGCCCGGGCCGCTTCGCGCGCTCCGGGAAGGCGCTGGGGAAGGTCCCGCGCAGGCGGGCGGCGAACACGTAACGGGTGTTGCCCGGCTGGTAGTCCTGCAGCAGCAGGGACGGATTCTCGCTGGCCTGCAACACGCGCTGCACCGGCACCGCCTCGGCATCCGGGCTGCTCTGCAGCAGCGGGATCAGCCGGGTGCCCGCGTCCGGGGCGAGGTCGAAATGGCCGGCGCTGGACAGGTCGATGCGCTGCAGGCTGGCGGTGGCCACGTCGTCGCGGTTGAGCGACTGGCTGTCCAGCCACAGCATCGCCGGATGGCTGACGTTGTTGCCGCCCAGCTCGATGGTCAGCGCGTGCGAGCGATCCAGCACCACCTGGCGCGGGTCGTAGCGCACGCCCCACGCCGCGAACAGCCGCGGCAGGTCGGAACCGTGGTCGGGCAGCGCGCCGCTGGACGGATCGCCCGGCGTGTCGTCCAGCTCCGCATCCGGATCGACGAACACCACCAGGTGGCCGCCGCGCAGCACGTACTGGTCGATCGCGTACAGCGCGTCCGCCGACAGGTGCCTGGGATGGATCAGCAGCAGCACGCGGATGTCCGCGCCGACCTGCCTGAGCTGGCCCGCATCGATCGTCTTCACGTCGAACAGCTGGGCCAGCTGCTGCATCACCACCCACGGCTGCTGGCCCAGCACCGGATTGCCTTCCACCGGCAGGCTGCTGATCACGCCGATGTGCGGCTTGCTGGTCTGGTTGAGCTCGTACAGCAGCTTGGCGATGTCGTACTCGAGGAACGGCTCGCGCGACGGATCGAAGAACGGGATCGCCAGCGCGTGCTCGGGCGCCGCGCCTTCCGCCGCCTCGCTGTCGGCACCGCCCGGGGGCGCGCCACCGGCGAGGCCGAAGAACACCCGTTCGCCGTTGCTGCCGCCGTTGGCCGCGGTGAGGCCAGCGCCCTCGGCGCTGGCCTCGTCGTCGGAGTACGGCACCGGATCGATCACCTGCAGCTGCACGCGACCGTGCGAGCGGACCGCGATCTCCTGCAGCATGTCGCGCACGCGCTGCTCGTAGCTGCGCAGCTTGGGCAGGTCGCGCGTGGCGTGCTCGGAGAAGTACAGCGTGAGCCGCAGCGGCCGCTGCAGGTGGTCGACGATCTGCAGGGTGCCGGGCGAAAGCGTGTACAGCCGGTCGGCGGTGAGATCGATGCGCCGTGTGCGCAGCCAATGCCCGCTCGACACGATCAGCGACACGAAGACCAGCGCCACCAGCACCAGCGCGCCGTACAGCGCGGCCCGCCGCCCCAGGTGCAGCGGCCTGGTGAACACGCTCGGCAAGCGCAGGCGCGAAGTCATCAGCGCACCCGCTTCAGTTCGAGCAGCAGCACGCCGGCGACCAGCCAGCCCGCCGTGCTCAGCACGAAGTAGGCCAGGTCGCGCAGGTCCAGCACGCCGCGCGCGATCGCCTCGAAGTGGCGCAGCATGCTCAGGTAGGCCAGCGCGTTGATCAGCTTGCGCGGCAACGCGCCGGAAAAGAAATCCAGCACCTGCGGCTGCCCGGCCAGGATCAGCAGCACGCAGACCGTGGCGGTGAGCACGAAGGCCACCACCTGGCTGCGGGTGAGCGCGGACAGGCAGGCGCCGATCGCCACGAAGCTCCCGGCCATCAGCCAGCTGCCGAGGTAGCTCGCGAAGATCACGCCGTTGTCCGGCGCGCCGAGGTAGTTCACGGTGAGCCAGATCGGGAAGGTCAGCGCCAGCGCCAGCCCGATGAACAGCCAGGCGGCGAGGAACTTGCCCAGCATCGCCTGCCACAGCGTCAGGGGCAGGCTCAGCAGCAGCTCCAGCGTGCCGCCCTTGGCCTCTTCCGCCCACATGCGCATGGTGATCGCGGGCACCAGGATCAGGTACAGCCACGGATGCACCACGAAGAACGGCTGCAGGTCGGCCTGGCCGCGTTCGTAGAAGTCGCCGGTGTAGAACGTGAGGATGCCTGCCAGCACCAGGAAGATGACCAGGAACACGTAGGCCATCGGCGTCACGAAAAAGCTGCGCAGCTCGCGCCGCATCACCGCGCTGACCGGGCTCATGCGCTCGCCCCCGCCGCGTCCTGCGCCGTGGTGATCTGGCGGAACACCTCGTCCAGCCGCCCGCGCTCGAGCTGGATCTCGGAGACCTCCAGCCCCTGCTCGCGCAGCAGCTGTTCCACCGGCTCCAGGATGCGCGCGCCCGGCTTGGGGAACACGGTGATGCGGCCGTCCAGCGGGTCCACCTCGATCGATGCCACCTGCGGCAGCCGCCCCAGCATCTCCTGCGAGACGCCGCTGCCCGGCGCGCTGAACGACACCGCGCCGTGGTAGCGCGAACGCGCCTCCAGCTCGGCCGGCGTGGCGTCGGCCAGCAGCCGGCCGCGCGCGACGATCACCACGCGGTTGCACAGGGCATGCACTTCCTCCAGCAGATGGGTGGAGATCAGGATGGTGCGCTCGCGCGCCATCGCGTCGATCAACTGGCGCACCGTGTGCTTCTGGTTGGGGTCGAGGCCGTCGGTGGGCTCGTCCAGCATCAGCACCGGCGGGTCGTGCAGGATCGCCTGGGCCAGGCCCACGCGTCGGCGCAGGCCCTTGGAGAGCGTGTCGATGCCCGTGTCCAGCACGTCCTCCAGCTGCAGCCAGCCCACCACCTCGTCGAAGCGGCGGCGCCCCATCTCCGCGGTGAGCTTGCGCATGCGCGCGATGAACACCAGGAACTCGCGCACCGTCATCTCGCCGTAGCTGGGCGCGCCCTCGGGCAGGTAACCCAGCGCGCGGCGCGCGGCCAGCGGCGCGCGCTGCACGTCGTGCCCGCAGACCCGCGCGGTGCCGCTGCTCGGCGCGAGGAAGCCCGCGATCATGCGCATCGCGGTGGACTTGCCCGCGCCGTTGGGGCCCAGCAGGCCCAGCACCTGGCCCGGTTCGGCGCGGATGCTCAGCGCGTCCACCGCGGTGAGCTGGCCGTAGCGGCGGGTGAGTCGTTCGGTCTCGATCATGGATGGGCGGGCGGTGAAATCATCTGCAATGTACCGCAAGGGCGCGGAATGGTTCACAGCCGCGACGGCCCACAAACAGAAAGGCCCTTCCGGAGAAGGGCCTTTCGATGGAACGAGCCGCGCGTGCTCAGTTGCTGCTGGCGGGCGCCGCGGCCGTGCCGGCGGCAGCCGGAGCGCTGCCGGTGGCGGCCGGGGTCTCCACTTCCAGCGTGGGCTGCTTGATGCCGGCGGCCTGCTCCGGGGTCTGGTCCGGCGCGTTGGTGATCGGCAGGTACACGTCGAACTCGGCGTAGCTGGTGATGTTGCCCTGCGCGTCCTTCACCTCGGGCTTGGCGAGGATGTCGTAGCTGCGGTTCACCACGTCGTCGAACTTGTAGCCGTGGGTCAGCGCGTAGGCCTTCAGCATGTCGCGGGTCTGCGGCACGCCGGCGGCGGTGCCGTTCCACACGCCTTCCAGCGCGGCGCCACCGAACGCCAGGGTGGCGCGCACGCCGCCGCCGTCGACCACCAGGCGGCCGAACTTGTCGTGGTCGCCGGGGTTCAGCGCAGCGGGAGCCGCCGGGGCCGCCGCGGTGCTGGCGTCGGCCGGCGCGCTGGCGTCCAGCGCGGGCGTCGTCGGCGCGGTGAGCTGCTGGGTCTGGCCGTTGACGTTGAGCGAGCTGGAATCGATCGGCATCGCCACGTCGAAGGTGTAGGTCTGGTCGCCGTAGTTGGTGGTGAAGATGATGCGCGGGCCGGTGACGTTCACGCCCAGCTTCTTCGCGGTGGCCTGGATCTGCGTCACCGCCTTGTTGACGGTGTCGGCCAGGCCCTCGATGCCGTCCTTGCGCTGGATCGAGGCCGGCACCAGCAGCACCGGGGTCTGCTCGGTCTGGCGGATGTACGGAACCAGGTCGCCATAGCTGACGTTCGGCACCGCGGCCAGCACGTTCTGCAGGTTGTTCAGGCCGAACTCGATGAACGAGTCGGGATCGCCGTGGATGTACAGGTTGGCGAAGCGGTTCACCAGGTTCCAGCCGTACTTCACGTCATACGACCAGGTGACATTGGTGAGCTGGTTGCGGCTGCCCTGGCGCTCCAGGTCGAAGGTGAAGGTCTTGTCGTAGCCCTTCCAGCCATTGTCCAGGTCCCACACGATCTTCGCGTCCTTGGCGGTGCCGTCGACCTTGTTGAAGTCCGGGGTGGCACTGTCGATGGTCAGCGAGCCATTGCCCGCCCGCGGATCGCTGCTGGTCCAGTTCACCTCGGCGCCGGGGCCGAAGGCCTTGCCGGAGTAGTTGTACTTGACGTGCGAATCGTACGAGTTCAGCACCGAGTATTCGGGCAGGCGACGGAAGTTGTCCAACACGTCGTAGACCTGGCGCATGTCCTTGCCGACGACCACCGAACGCTCGATGTGGCCGCTGCCGGGCATGATCACTGCAGCCAGCACGCCGATCGCGGCGACGATGACCAGCGCCATGAGAAATTCAAGAACACGAGCACGCATCATTCCAGGGTCTCCGAGCGTCTGTTACGCGGTACGCAGGTGTTGCCCCGGCCGTCGCGCGAGCCATGGCAGCGGCTCGGTCGCGGGGAGATGACCGGGGGTCGGCAAACGCCGAAGGACTGGATGTTACTTGCTCATGCGCCGGAACGCCATCGGATTCCGGCAGGCCATATGGACGGCCGCAAGGCCTTGTCGCGACCGGACTGCCGGCCGCCCGCGGACATTGCGCCGCAGCATCCGCGGGCGCATGGATGCGGCTTCGCCGGCGGGCTCAGACGATGCCCAGCTCCAGCGCCTTCAGCACGGCGCGGGTGCGGTCGCGCACGCCCAGCTTGGAGAGGATGTTGGAGACGTGGTTCTTCACCGTGCCCTCGGCCACCTTCAGCGAGTTGGCGATCTCCTTGTTGGAGTAGCCGCCGGAGAGCAGGCGCAGGATCTCGGTCTCGCGCTCGGTCAGCGGGTCGGGCTGCTCCAGGCTGGTGAACTGGTTCTGCATGCGCCCCACCCCGGCCAGCAGGCGCTGGGTGACCATCGGCGCCACCAGTGAACCGCCGGCGGCCACCGTGCGCACCGCCTCCACCAGTTGCTCCAGCGAGACGTCCTTCAGCAGATAGCCGCGCGCGCCGGCCTTCAGCCCCTGCAGCACCAGCTGGTCGTCGTCGAAGGTGGTGAGGATGATGGTGGGCGGCAGCTCGTTGCGCGCGCCGAGCGCCTGCAGCACCTCCAGCCCGCTCATGTTCGGCATGCGCAGGTCCAGCAGCACCACGTCGGGCTTGACGCGGGGAATCTCCTGCACGGCCTGCGCGCCGTCGGCACACTCGGCTACCACGCGGATGTCCTGGGCCAGATCGAGCAGCGAACGCACGCCCTGGCGCACCAGGTTCTGGTCGTCGACGAGACAGACGGAAATCATCGCGGGTCCTCGAAGCGGTCGTCGTTCCGGCGCACCGGCGCACGACAGGGGGAACAATGCGGCATCCGAACCGATGCATTCTGGCATGCGGAAACCACGCGGCGCGAACCCGGAACGTGCATCACGGCACACTCAGCGCAGGCGGCTCGGTCCGCGACGGCGCATGCGCCAGCTCCGGCTGCTCGCCCAGCGGCAGCCGCACGGTGAGCGCGAAACCCTCGCCAGGCGCGGTATCCAGCGCCATGCTGCCGCCGAACTCGGCCAGCCGCTCGCGCATGCCGGACAGGCCGTTGCCCGCCTCCGGCTGCGTGGCGCCGCGGCCGTCGTCGCGCGCGTGCAGGCCCAGCAGGCTCGGCCCGGCGTAGGCGAAAGTCAGCCACAGGTTGCGCGCGCCGGCATGCCGCGCGGTATTGGTGATGATCTCCTGCGCGCAGCGCAGCAGCACCTGGGCACGGCGCGGATCCTCCACGCTGAAGCGCGGCGGCATCGTCACATGCACCTTGAGCCCCGGCACGCCCTCGGTGAGGCTGCGCAGCGCATGGGTGAGGTCGATCGCGTCGTCCTGGCGCAACTCGCTCACCGCCTCGCGCACGTCGGCCAGCAGATGCTTGGCCGTGGCCTGCGCCTTGCGCACATGCGCGCCGGCATCCTCGTTGCAGACGTGGCTGGCCACTTCCAGGTTCAGGCTCAGCGCGGTGAGGTGGTGGCCGATCAGGTCGTGCAGCTCGCGCGCGATGCGCATGCGCTCGGCCAGGCGGCTGGATTCGGCCAGCAGCGCGCGGGTGGCGCGCAACTCGGAATTGAGCCGGCGCAATGCCTCGCGCTCATCGGTCTGCCGGCTCGCCACCACCGAGGCGATGAAAGCCAGCGCGCAGATGCCCAGGTAGATGATGGTCTGCAGGAAAGCCAGCGCCAGGGTGGGGTATTCCGGAAAGCGGGTGAACACCGCCACCAGGCAGGCATTCTGCACCACGATGCAGAGCACGCCGAGCCAGAACGGCAGCAGCCACGGCAACACCATCGCCATCACCGCCATGAACATCGCGGTGAGGCCGCTGTGGCTGTACCAGCCCACCGCCAGCGCCGCGAGCGTCATCAGCATCAGGCCGAGCAGGCGCAGTCCAAGGTGGCGCCGCGAACCGAGATCGTAGGTCACCGCCCAGTACAGCACGCCGAACGCCAGATAGCAGAGCGACCACAGCAGCAGGGCGAAATTCGGGCGATGCAGCAGGACCAGGCGATCCGTCGCCCACTCGGTGAGCAGCGGCGTGCCCACGCACAGATAGGTGAACAATCCGGCGAAGCGCAGCAGCCGGATGTGGCTGAAATTGACCTGGGACATGCCGCACATCATTGGACACGCGCCCGGCGCGTGCAATGCGCGGGAAGTCATCCCTGCCGAAAGGCATGCAGCTGCTTTACGGAGCCTTTACATGTGGCGGCGCGAGGTGTGCGGGTGGCAGCCACATGCCATAATGCGCCATTGCCGCGAGGCTTCTGCCGGCCGCGGCCCATTCCATCCCTGCGGAGCAACGAATGGCCCTCGCCATCCGCGACGTCAGCGAACACGACCTGGACGCCGTGCTGGCCCTCAACAACGCCGGCGGTCAATCCATCATCGCCCTCGATGCCGCGCAACTGCGCTACTTCTTCGAGCGCGCGGACTACTTCCGCGTGGCCGAGATCGACGGCCACCTCGCCGGCTTCCTGATCGCGCTGCGCGAAAGCGGCGACTACCACAGCCCGAACTACCGCTGGTTCAGCGAACGCTACCCGGCGTTCCTGTACATCGACCGCATCGTGATCGCCAACGCCTACCGCCGCCACGGCCTCGGCCGCATCTTCTACTGCGACGTCACCAGCTACGCCGAGGTGCGTGTGCCGCTGCTCGCCTGCGAGGTGTTCCTGGAGCCGCGCGACGACGTGGTCGTGCTGTTCCATGGCACCTACGGCTTCCAGGAAGTGGGCCAGCAGCGCATGGGATCGAGGAAGGGGCGCCAGGTGAGCCTGCTCGCCAAGGAGCTGCCCAGCTACGCCTACGTGCGCGAGACCTGGCTGGAACACGGCGGCCTGCCCGAGCTGCCCTGGCTGGCCGAACGCCAGCGGCTGGCCGCGGCCACCCAGCCGCGCCGGCAGGCCGGGGAGCGCCACGCATGACCGCCGCACTGGATGCGGCGGATGCCTGCGATCTGCGCTTCGGTCAGGTGGGCATTGCCAACGTGCGCATCAAGCGCGTGGACGCCGCCGCACTCTGCGAAGAGCTGGAGCGCCGCGTGCGTTCCGCACCGCAGCTGTTCGCCCGCGCCGCCGTGGTGCTGGATCTCAGCCACCTGCTGAAGCTGCCCGACGACGGCGCCGTCGACGCCCTGCTGGAAGCCGTGCGCAGCGCCGGCATGCTGCCGGTGGGCCTGGCCTACGGCACCAGCGAGACCGAGGCGCTGGCCCGGCGCATGGGCCTGCCCCTGATCGCCAAGTTCCGTGCTGCCTACGAGCCGGCCAGCGGCGCCAGCGTGCCGCCGGCCGCCACCGCGGCCGAGCCCGTCGCTGCGTCGGCACCGGCGCGCGAAGCGGCCCCCGCCGAACCCGCCGGCGAACAGGCGCAAGGCTCGCTGCACCACGACGGCACCGTGCGTTCGGGACAGCAGATCTATGCGCGCGACCGCGACCTCGTGGTCACCGGCACCGTCGCCAACGGCGCCGAGGTGATCGCCGACGGCGACATCCACGTCTACGGCAGCCTGCGCGGCCGCGCCATGGCCGGTGCCCAGGGCGACACCGATGCGCGCATTTTCGTGCACGACTTCCGCGCCGAACTGGTGGCCATCGCCGGCCACTACCGCGTGTTCGAACAGATACCGAAAGACCTCGAAGGCCGATCCGTGCGATGCTGGCTGGAAGGGGAAAAACTGCTGCTGGCCAAGCTGTGACCGGCCGCGACTGCAACAACCACAACGACAAGAACGTTCCCGGGAGATGGTTCCTTGACTGCTGAAATCATTGTTGTCACCTCGGGCAAGGGCGGCGTCGGCAAGACCACGACCAGCGCCTCGCTCGCCACCGGCCTGGCGATCGCCGGCAAGAAGGTCGCGGTGATCGACTTCGACGTCGGCTTGCGCAACCTGGACCTCATCATGGGCTGCGAGCGCCGCGTGGTGTACGACTTCGTCAACGTCGTGCACGGCGAGGCCACGCTCAAGCAGTCGCTGATCAAGGACAAGCGCCACGAGAACCTGTACGTGCTGGCCGCCAGCCAGACCCGCGACAAGGACGCGCTGACCCAGGAGGGCGTGGAGAAGGTGCTCGACGGTCTGTCCGCGGACGGTTTCGACTACATCGTGTGCGACTCGCCCGCCGGCATCGAGAAGGGTGCGCACCTGGCGATGTACTTCGCCGACCACGCGGTGGTGGTGGTCAACCCGGAAGTGTCCTCGGTGCGCGACTCCGACCGCATCCTTGGCCTGCTCGCCAGCAAGACCCGGCGCGCCGAGCGCGGCGACGGCGCGATCAAGCAGCACCTGCTGCTGACCCGCTACAGCCCGGTGCGCGTGGCCAGCGGCGACATGCTCAGCGTGAAGGACGTCGAGGAGATCCTCGGCATCAACGTGGTGGGCGTGATCCCGGAGTCGGAGCAGGTGCTGGCCGCCTCGAATTCGGGCGTGCCGGTGATCCTCGACCCGAATTCAAACGCCGGCCAGGCCTACAGCGACACCGTGGCCCGCATCCTCGGCGAGGAACGCGCCCTGCGCTTCCTCGACGTGCCGAAGAAGGGTTTCCTGCAACGCGTGTTCGGAGGCTGACCCTATGGGCATACTCGACTTCCTGAAGCGCAAGCCCGAGCCCACCGCCGGCCTCGCCAAGGAACGCCTGCGCATCATCGTGGCGCAGGAGCGCTCCGACCGCGGCGCGCCGGACTACCTGCCGCTGATGCGCCGTGATCTGCTCGAAGTCATCAAGAAATACGTCCACGTCGACATCGAGGCGATCAACATCAACCTCGAACGCGACAGCGGGCACGAGATATTGGAGCTGTCGGTGGCGCTGCCCGAAGGCAAGGCCGCGGGCAGCCCCGCGACCTGATGCCTTGCTCCCTCTCCCCTCCGGGGAGAGGGCCGGGTGAGGGGCCACGCAGCCTCGCATCCTGTTGCTGCGTCAGGCGCCTTTTGCCTTCAAAGCGCTCAAAGATCAGCCTTCCCGCCAGATTGACCCCTCACCCCAACCCTCTCCCCGGAGGGGAGAGGGAGCGCAATGTCCAGCTCCGTATTACGCCTCGACGATATCAACATCACCGCCGTCGAATCCCTGCTCGCCCGCTACGGTCTCGCGCTGCGGCGCGTGGCCGACGGCGAGTCCATTCCAGGCAGCTACTGGGGCGACGAGGAGGCCGGCATCATCGGCCACACGGTGTATGCGCGCGGCGACACGCCGGTGCACTCGCTGCTGCACGAGGCCTGCCACCTGATCGTGCTGCCGCCGGAGCGGCGCGCCGCCGTGCACACCGACGCCACCGACTCGATCGAGGAGGAGGACGCCACCTGCTACCTGCAGATCGTGCTGGCCGGCGCCCTGCCCGGCGTGGGCCGCGCGCGGCTGATGGCCGACATGGACGCCTGGGGCTACAGCTTCCGGCTCGGCTCCACCCGCGCCTGGTTCGAGCAGGACGCCGAGAACGCGCGACGCTGGCTGCTCGAACGCGGCCTGCTCGCGCCCGATGGCGAGCTTCCCGTCGCGGCTGACGCTACGATGCGCGCCACCAGCTGACATTCCCGACCACCCACCCCGCAGGCCCGCCGTGGCGCGACCCCCGCACGAATCCTTCGACCTCGACCACCTGCGCCGCCGCGTGGCGCGCGGCCTGATGCGGCTGCTGTTCGGCACGCCCGCGCAAAACAGTGGCGAACCGCTGCCGCGCAAGGGCATCCATCGCATCCTGGTCTGCCACGTCAGCCACACGCTGGGCAATGCGCTGCTGCTGACGCCGCTGATCCAGGAACTGGAAGCCACGTATCCCGGCGCCGAGATCGACATCGTCACGCGCAGCCAGGTCGGCCGGGAGCTCTACGGCCGCTACGACCGCGTCAGCCAGGTGTTCCAGCTGCCTGCACACGGCTTCGGCCATCCGCGCCAGTGGTTGTGCGGACTGCGCGGCATGCGCAAGTCGCACTACGACCTTGCGATCGACGTCGACCCGCAATCGCAGACCGGCCGCCTGCTGCTGCTGAAGGCGCGCGCCACCTGGACGCTGGGCTTCAGCGGACCGAAGAAGAGCGGCAGCGTGACCCATGCGGTCGAAGTGCCCGAGCAGGTGCAGAGCAAGGGCCAGCGCCCGGTGTACCTGCTGCGCCAGGCGCTGGGCGCCGTCGCCGAAGCCGACTACCCCGTGCCGGACATCCGCCTCGACGAGGCCGAACGCGCCCGGGGCCGGCGCGTGCTGCAGCATGTGCTCGCCTCGGCCACGGCCGCCGAACAGCATCGCAAGACCATCGGCGTGTTCGCCAACGCCACCGGCCCCAAGCTGCTCGGCACGGACTGGTGGAACCCGCTGCTGCAAACGCTGGAGCAGCTGCGACCGGACTGCCGGCTGGTGGAGATCGTGCCGATGTCCGGCCGCTCCATGCTCGATTCGCGCTACCCCGGCTATTACTCCACCGACCTGCGCCAGCTCGGCGGCGTGCTCGCCAACCTCGACGGCTACCTCAGCCTCGACTGCGGCATCATGCACCTGGCCTGCGCCTCGCGCGTGCCCACGCTGGGCATCTTCACCACCACCCGCGCCGACGAATGGGGCCCCTACGGCCCAGGCAACCACGTGATCCATGCCTATGGCCTTGCGCCCGAGGCGGTGGCACGCGAGCTCGCCGCACATCTCTGATTCCAGGGCCTCGTGTCCCGTGACACTGCGCGTGGGCGCCACGCTGCGCTAGGCTTCGTGTCTCGCCGTGCCGCCACGTGCGGATGCGGCCCCTCACGCCACGGGAAAACCCCTCGATGAAGCCGCTCACACGGATCGCCTGCGCCTTTGCCCTCGCCCTGCCGCCGGGTGGCGCCGCCCTCGCCGCACAAACCGCGCCTGCAGTTGCCGGCGCGGCGTCGCCCGCCGACCGGGCCTTCACGCAGCTGGCCGACCGCTACTTCGGCGACTATTACTTCCCCACCAACCCGAGTACCGCCACCGTCGATGGCCTGCATGCCTGGGACGGCAAGCTGGAGGATTACTCGCGCGCCGGCGTGGACGCCAACATCAAGGCGCTGAAGCAGTGGGAAGCACGCGTGGCCGCGACCGACCCGAAGGCGCTCAGCCCATTCGTGCAGGGCGACCGCGAGCTGGTGCTCAACAACATCCGCAGCACCCTGCTCACGCTGGAGACGATCCGGCCGTGGCAGAAGAATCCCGACAACTATTCCAGCGGCATCACCAGCAGCGCGTTCACCCTGATGGAGCGCAAGTTCGCGCCGCCGGAGACGCGCCTGCGCGCACTGATCGCCCGCGAAAAACTGATGCCCGCGGTGCTGGCCGATGCACGCAAGAACCTCGACAACCCGCCGGAGATCTACACGCAGATCGCGCTGGAACAGCTGCCGGGCCTGGTGAGCTTCTTCCAGCACGACGTGCCGTCCGCGTTCGCCGACGTCACCGAGGCGGACCTCAGGAAGCAGTTCGCCGCCAGCAACGGCGCGGTGATCAAGGCGCTGGAGGATTACCAGGCCTGGCTGAAGACCGACCTGCTGCCGCGCTCGCACGGCGACTTCCGCATCGGCGCACAGGCCTTCCGCGACAAGCTGAAGTACGACGAGATGGTCACCCTGCCGCTGGACCAGCTGGTCGCGATCGACACGGCGAACATGCGCGCGAACCAGCAGCAGTTCGCCAAGGTGGCGCATGAACTCGACCCGACGAAGACGCCGCGGCAGGTGCTGGCCGAACTGGCCGCCGACCATCCCGCGCCGGACAAGGTGCTGGACGTGTTCCGCGGCAGCCTCGACAAGCTGGTCGATTTCATCCGCGCCAGGCACATCATCACGGTGCCTTCCGACGTGCGCCCCATCGTGGAGGAAACGCCGCCCTTCATGCGCGCCACCACCTTCGCCTCGATGGATACGCCCGGGCCCTACGAAACGGTGGCGAAGGAGGCGTACTTCAACGTCACCCTGCCCGACCCGTCGTGGAGCAAGCAGCAGACCGAAGAGTTCATGGCGCAGTTCAGCTACCCGGTGATCAACAGCGTGGCCACGCACGAGGCCTACCCCGGCCACTACATCCAGTTCCTGTGGATGCACCACCTCGACGACCGCGTGCGCAAGCTGCTGGGCGCGAACACCAACGTGGAAGGCTGGGCGCACTACTGCGAACAGATGATGCTGGACGAGGGGCTGGCGCAGTTCCTCTACCCGCACGACCGCCGCCAGCAACTGCTGCTGCGCCTGGGCCAGCTGCAGGACGCCCTGCTGCGCAACGCGCGCTTCATCGTCGGCATCAAGCTGCATACCGGCCAGATGACGATGGACCAGGCCGTGGATTTCTTCGTGAAGGAAGGCTACCAGTCGCGCGCCGTGGGCGAGGTGGAGACCAAGCGCGGCACCGGCGACCCCACCTATCTCTACTACACGCTCGGCAAGCTGGAGATCCTCAAGCTGCGCGCCGACGTGGCGAAGAAGCAGGGCAAGGACTTCAACCTGGAGCGCTTCCACGACGCCTTCATGCAGCAGGGCTTCGCGCCGATCGCGATCGTCCGCAAGGCGATGCTGCACGACGACTCGCCGGTGCTGTGACGCGGCGCATCGTCCGCGCCACCCTGCCGGGCGCGGGCGATCAGGAGGTCCGACGCTTCGATGGATGCGGCCGCGTGCCGCCACGGAGGACGACATGAGCAAGCGCAGGCTGGTCGTACTGTTCGACGGCACCTGGTACAAGCCCGAGTCGAACACCAACGTGGAACGCCTGCGCCGGCTGATCGCACCACGCGATGAAGCCGGCGTCGAGCAGCTCGTCGAGTACATCCCCGGCGTGGGCGTGGCGCCAGGCCTGGTCCACCTGCTTGGCGGCGCATTCGGCTATGGCCTGTCCGGCAACGTCAAGGACGGCTACCGCTGGCTGTGTGAACGGTGGCGGCACGGCGACGAGATCTGGCTGTTCGGCTTCAGTCGCGGCGCCTACGCCGCGCGCAGCCTCGCCGGCCTGATCCGCAAGTGCGGCCTGCTGCGCTGCGACGGCGCCATCGCCGACGGCGCCGTGACACGCGCATACGCCTTCTATCGCGACGCCGCGACCAGGCCCGGTGACGGCGACGCGGCGACCTGGCGTGCCGCGCGCTCGCTGGAGACGGACATCCATTTCATCGGCGTGTGGGACACCGTGGGTGCACTGGGCATCCCCGGCATCGCCGCGTGGTTCCCGTTCGCCCGTGCGCGCTACCAGTTCCACGACGCCGACATCAGCCACATCGTCAAGCACGCCTACCAGGCGCTGGCGCTGGACGAGCACCGCATCGACTTCGCGCCCACCAAATGGGTCCGCAACCCCGCGCGGCTGGGCCCCGGCGAGTCGCCCACCGCGAAGAAGCCCGGGCAGATCGAGGTGGAGCAGCGCTGGTTCGTGGGCGCGCACGCGGACGTGGGCGGCGGCTACGACCACGACGGCGCCGGCCGCGCGCCCGATCCGCTGCCGGATCTCCCGCTGGCCTGGCTGCAGCGCAAGGCCATGGCGGCGGGGCTGGCCTGCAACAAGCCCTTCTCGCCGGCACCCGACGCCGCGGCGGGCGTGCCGCGCGACGCCTACGCCGAATTCATGTTCGGCATCTACAGGCGGTTCAAGCCGCCGTTCGTGCGGGTGATCGGCAACGGCATCAACGAGACCGTGGACGAATCGGTATGGCGGCACAGCCGGCTCGCCAGCGACTACCGCTCGCCGACGCTGGCGCGGGCGCTGCGCGACGACGTGATCGCCGCGCCGCCCGGCGTGGCTTGACCACCGCCCTGCCGCATCGGCTAGCATGCCGATCATGAGGGAGATGGCATGCCTCCCGTCCGCTGATCTCCAGGGGACGAACCGCCCCGCCCTGCGTGGCGCAGGGGCCGATGATGCCTGCACCACCGGATTCCGGCGGCGCAGGCGTGCCTGTGTCGCGGATGCCTCGAAGCGCGGACAGGAGACATGGCACGTGAACTTCAACGGATTCATCGCGGTGGGCCTTGGCGGCGCGCTGGGCTGCTGGCTGCGCTGGCTGCTCGGCATCGTGCTCAATCCGATCTTTCCCACCGTGCCGCTGGGCACGCTGGCGGCGAACCTGCTCGGCGGTCTCATCATGGGCTGCATGATGGGCATCTTCGAGCACTTCCAGACCCTGCCGCCGGAGCTGCGGCTGTTCGTGCTCACCGGCTTCCTCGGCGGGCTCACCACCTTCTCCACCTTCTCGGCCGAGGCCGACACCCTGCTGCTGCGCCAGCAATACCTGTGGTTCGGCGGCCACGTGGCGATGCACCTGGTCGGCACGCTGGGCATGACCATCGTCGGCATCGCGCTCACCCGCGGCCTGCTGCGGCACTGACACGGAGACTGCGCGCATGAGCACGGAAAACCCTATCGACGGCGTGCAGCTGCGCTTCTACGTGCACATGCACGCGCGCCATGATGGCCTGCTGGTCTCCGAGTGGCTGCTGGAGCTGGCCAAGCGGCACAAGCTCGGCGGTGGCTCGGTGTTCCGCGCCATCGCCGGCTTCGGCCGCCACGGCGTGCTGCACGAAGAGGCCTTCTTCGAACTGGCCGACGACCTGCCGGTGGTGGTGGAATTCCTGCTGCGCGAGAGCGAGGCCGAGGCGCTGCTGCAGCAGGTGCGCGACGCCGGCGCGGCACTGGTCTACGCACGCGTGCCGGTGCGTTTCGGCTTGCTGGGCAACGAGGAAGATCGATGAGCCAGGATTCACTGAAGCAGCGCGCCGCCGAGTTGCTGGAACTTGCCGGCATCCGCATCGACGGCGACACACCCACCGACATCCGCGTGCACGACGAGCACCTCTACGCACGCGTGTTCGCGCGCGGCACGCTGGGCCTCGGCGAGGCCTACATGGACGGCTGGTGGGATGTCGACGACCTGGCGGGTTTCTTCACCCGCCTGCTCGGCTCGCACGTGGACGAGCACCTGCGGACCCTGGACACCCTGATCGCCCACCTCAAGGCGCGCTTCGTCAACCTGCAGCGCGGCGAGCACGCATTCGAGATCGGCAAGGCGCACTACGACCTCGGCAACGACCTGTTCCAGGCCATGCTGGGCAAGCGCCTGGTGTATTCCTGCGGCTACTGGGCCCAGGCCGGCAATCTCGACGACGCCCAGGCGGCGAAGCTCGACCTGGTCTGCCGCAAGCTGCGGCTGGAACCCGGCCAGCGCGTGCTCGACATCGGCTGCGGCTGGGGCGAGGCACTGAAGTACGCGGCGGAGCACTACGGCGTCAGCGGCGTGGGCATCACCGTCTCCGAACAGCAGGCCGGATTCGCCCGCGAACTGTGCAGGGGCCTGCCGATCGAGATTCGCCTGCAGGACTACCACGAGGTCGACGAGGCGTTCGACGCGGTGTATTCCATCGGCATGTTCGAGCACGTTGGCGGCAGGAACTACGGCGCCTACTTCGAGACCGTGCGGCGCTGCCTGAAACCGGGCGGCCTCTCCGTGCTCCATTGCATCGGCAGCAACGGCACGCCCGCCCAGCCCGATCCGTGGATCGAGAAATACATCTTTCCCAACTCGATGATCCCGGCGATGAGCCAGGTCGCCAGCGCGCTGGAAAACCTGTTCGTGGTCGAGGACTGGCACAACTTCGGCACCGACTACGACCGCACCCTGATGGCCTGGCGCGCCAACTTCGACGCCGCGTGGCCGGAACTGTCGAAAAGCTACGACGAACGCTTCCGCCGCATGTGGCGCTACTACCTCGGCGCCTCCGCCGCGGTGTTCCGCAGCCGCCGCGACCAGCTCTGGCAACTCACGCTGAGCCCGAACGGCGTGCCGGGCGGCTACCGCGTGCCGCGCTGAGGTCTGGATCCCGGTGTCTTCGGCGGGCCGCTGGTCACGCCTGCACGCCCCCGCCCGGTTGACTCGGGCGCCAGGCGCAACACGTCTTGAGCGCACAGCGTGCGCACTTCTCCCGTCAGCCCCCGTCAAGCTGTCCCCCATCCTCCCGATCTGGCACCATCGCCCGGCTATCCGCGCGAGTCGCGCGCCTGTTGACGCATCTACATGAACCTGCAAGCCAACTACGAACAGATCCCGCTCAAGGAATACGCCGAACGCGCCTACCTCGACTACTCGATGTACGTGGTGCTGGACCGCGCCCTGCCCTTCGTGGGCGACGGCCTGAAGCCGGTGCAGCGGCGCATCGTCTACGCGATGAGCGAGCTGGGGCTGGCCGCCAGCGCGAAACCGAAGAAATCCGCGCGCACCATCGGCGACGTGATCGGCAAGTTCCACCCGCACGGCGACACCTCGTGCTACGAGGCGATGGTGCTGATGGCGCAGCCGTTCTCCTACCGCTACCCGCTGGTGGACGGCCAGGGCAATTTCGGTTCGCCCGACGATCCGAAGAGCTTCGCGGCGATGCGCTACACCGAATCCAAGCTCAGCCCGATCGCCGAGGCGCTGCTGGGCGAGCTGGGCCAGGGCACGGTGGACTGGGTGCCGAACTTCGACGGCACGCTGGAGGAGCCCTCGTGGCTGCCCGCGCGCGTGCCGCACGTGCTGCTGAACGGCTCGATGGGCATCGCGGTGGGCATGGCCACCGACATCCCGCCGCACAACCTGCGTGAACTGGTGGCCGCCTGCATCCGCCTGCTGGACGAACCCGAGGCCACGGTGGCCGAGCTGTGCGAGCACGTGAAGGGGCCGGACTACCCCACCGAGGCGGAGATCATCACCCCGCGCCACGAGCTGCTGGCGATGTACCGGAACGGCACCGGCTCGGTGCGCGCCCGCGCGGTGTACGTGCGCGAGGAAGGCAACATCGTCATCACCGCGCTGCCGCACCAGGTCAGCCCGTCGAAGATCCTCGAGCAGATCGCCGCGCAGATGCGCGCGAAGAAGCTGCCGATGATCGAGGACCTGCGCGACGAATCCGACCACGAGAACCCGATCCGCCTGGTGCTGGTGCCGCGTTCCAGCCGCGTCGACGCCGACGAGCTGATGCCGCACCTGTTCGCCACCACGGACCTGGAAAAAAGCTTCCGCGTCAACCTCAACATGATCGGCCTGGACGGCCGCCCGCAGGTGAAGGATCTCAAGAAGATCCTCGCCGAATGGCTGGCCTTCCGCACCAGCACGGTCACGCGCCGCCTCAACCACCGCCTCGCCAAGGTCGAGCGCCGCCTGCACCTGCTGGAAGGCCTGCGCATCGCCTACCTCAACCTCGACGAGGTGATCCGCATCATCCGCACCGAGGAGGAGCCGAAGGCCGTGCTGATGGCGCGCCTCGGCCTCAGCGAGGAGCAGACCGACTACATCCTCGAAACCCGTCTGCGCCAGCTGGCGCGGCTGGAAGAGATGAAGATCAACGCCGAGCGCGACCAGCTCGAAGAGGAGCGCGCGCGCATCAACGTGCTGCTGAAGTCGCCCGCCAAGCTCAAGGGCCTCATCAAAGACGAACTACGCGCCGATGCCGAGAAATACGGCGATGCGCGCCGTTCGCCGCTGGTGGAGCGCGAGGCCGCGCAGGCGCTGGACGAGAGTGCGCTGGTGGCCAGCGAACCGGTCACCGTGGTGCTGAGCCAGAAGGGCTGGATCCGCGCCGCCAAGGGCCACGACATCGACGCCGAGGGCCTGAGCTACCGCGAAGGCGATGGCCTGCTTGCCACGGTGAAGGCACGCACCACGCAGCAGGTGGCGGTGATCGACTCCACCGGCCGCAGCTACTCCACGCCCGCACACACCCTGCCTTCCGCCCGGGGCAACGGCGAGCCGCTCACCGGCCGCTTCACGCCGCCCGGGGGCGCCAGCTTCGACGCGCTGTGCGCCGGCGACAACGACACCCGGCTGATCCTCGCCACCGACTTCGGCTACGGCTTCGTCACCCGCTTCGAGGCGCTCACCGGGCGCAACAAGGCCGGCAAGCAGATCATCTCGCTGAGCGACGGCGCCAGGGTGCTGGCGCCGCAGGCCAGCGCCGACCCTGCCCGCGACCGCATCGTGGTGGTCACCAGCGAAGGCCACCTGCTGATGTTCTCGGTGGCGGAGCTGCCGGAGCTCGACAAGGGCAAGGGCAACAAGCTGATCGAGGTGCCGAAGAAACAGCTTGCGGAAGGCGAGCGCGTGGCCGGCATCGCGGTGGTCGCCGAGGGCAAGGGCGAGGTCACCATGTACGCCGGCGCGCGCAAGCTCACCCTGAAGTGGGCCGACCTGGTGGAATACGGCGGCAACCGCGCCAGCCGCGGCGGCCTGCTGCCGCGCGGCCTGCGCCGGGTGGAGCGGATCGAGACCACCGGCTGACGGCACGTGGCCGGAACTTCCGGTCGCGGCCGGCCGTCCAAGGCATGACGTGTCCACCGCGTCGCCGCGTCACGCGTTGTACCCGTCATGTCCCCGGAGCATTCCCCCATGAAACGGCTCGTCATCGCCCTCACCGCCAGTCTGCTGGCCAGCGCGGCCCTGGCCCAGACGTCCGGCCAGCCGCTCAACCTCAAGCTGCCGCCGCAGGGCGACATGCCGCCTTCCGACCTGCCCGCCCACGGCGCCAGCGCCGCCAAACCCGCCAGCAGCAGCGCGCCCGGCGTGTACTACGGCGACACCAGCGGCCGCATGAGCGACAGCGGCGAGCGCAGCGCCAGCGTGCAGCGTTGCGACGACTCCACCTACAACCAGGCCCAGATGCACGGCAGCGTGGGCATGGGCGTGGTAGCCGGCAACCACATGAGCGGCAACTACCAGACCGGCGCGGTGAGCATCACCAAGAACCTCGGCGACTGCGACCACCCCACCGGCTCCGTCAACTTCTCGATCGGCGTGGGCCAGGGCAATTTCCACGGGCGCGGGTGGTAGGCCCACGCGGCGTGCACTCCCTGCGCCGCCGGTGACGCACCGCCCCTACCCACCACCCGATGGTGTCGTTGTGAGCGACGGCGTTTGACCGGTATCCGGGTGGCAAGCCGGCCTGGAGTGCCGACAGGCGAACGGGACCGCTAGCCTGTCGGCAGCCGATACGGGCCCCGCTTGCCGCCGATCAGCATCTGCCCCACGCCACGGCGCTAGACTTGCCGTCCCGCCCGTTCCCGCACGGACGACACGGACCCTCAGGCGATGCACGGCGAATACAAGATGCCCGGCGGCAAGCTGGTAGTGGCCGACCTCGCGCCGCGCGACGGCCGCTTCACCGGCGTGCGACTGAGCGGCGACTTCTTCCTCGAACCGGACACGGCGCTGCAGGCCATCAACGCCGCGCTGGAAGGCCAGCCTGTCGACGCCGATGACGCCAGGCTCGCCGCCGCCATCGACGCCGCCCTGCCTGCAGGCACCACGATGTACGGCATCTCCAGCGCGGCCATCGTCGTCGCGCTGCGGCGTGCGCTGCAGGAAGGAGCGCCCGCATGAGCCGCAGCGACTGGCGCGACCACGACTGGCAGCTGATCCACGCCGCGCCGCAGGCGCCGCTGCTGCACATGGCGCTGGACGAAGCCTTGCTGGCGGAAGTCGCCGAGGGCCGCCGTCCGCCCACGCTGCGGCTGTGGGAATGGGCCGCGCCGGCGGTGGTGATCGGCCGCTTCCAGTCGCTGCGCAACGAGGTGGACGGCGCTGCCGCGCAGCACCATGGCATCGAGGTGGTGCGGCGCATCTCCGGCGGCGGCGCGATGTTCATCGAGCCGGGCAACACCATCACCTATTCGATCTACGCGCCGCTGTCGATGGTCGAGGGCCTGAGCTTCCAGGAGTCCTACGCGCTGATGGATTCGTGGGTGCTGGAGGCGTTGCGCGAACTGGGCATCGAAGCCTGGTACCAGCCGCTCAACGACATCACCTCCGCCGCGGGCAAGATCGGCGGCGCCGCGCAGACCCGCCGCGGCGGCGCGCTGTTGCACCACGTCACCATGGCCTACGACATCGACGCGGCGAAGATGCTGGCCGTGCTGCGCATCGGCCGCGAGAAACTCTCCGGCAAGGGCACGGCCAGCGCGGCCAAGCGCGTCGATCCGCTGCGCAGCCAGACCGGCCTGCCGCGCGCGGCCATCGTCGAGCGCATGCTTGCCACGTTCCGCCGCCTGCACGGCCTCGCCGACGACCACATGCGCGAGAGCGAACTGGCGCTGGCGCAGGCGCTGGTGGAGGACAAGTTCGGCACCGGCGCCTGGATCGCCGACGTGCCCTGACGCGCCGCTTTCCTCCCGCCGCTCCCGCTACGCGAAAAGGGCTGGGCCTACAGCCGCGTGCACGACCACGACTGCATGCGCCCGTCCCGGTACGGCATCACGCCGTGGAACGGGCGCGGATCCGCGTCGAACACCAGTGGCAGGAAGTGGCGGTCGCCTTCCCACATCGGCAGTTCCATCAGCCGGTCGCGTTCCACCCATTCCAGCGTGCCTTCGGGGTTGCGCGTCAACGGCGTGCCTTCGTAGCGGTCGATCAGGAAGATGAAGCCCAGCCAGTCTTCGCCCTGCTTGCCGAAGCCGGGCCAGTTCAGCGTGCCGCGCAACTGCATCGACCGGCATTCGATGCCGGCCTCCTCGCGGATCTCGCGACGCATGCAGGCGGCGATGTCCTCGCCCGGCTCCATCTTGCCGCCAAGGCCGTTGTACTTGCCGAGGTGCTGGTCGTCCGGGCGCGCGTTGCGATGGATCATCAGCACCTGCGTGCGGTCGGGCGAGAGCACGTAGCCGAGCGTGGCGACGATGGGGGTGTAAGGCATGGCGAAACGGCCGCGGAAAGCGTCGATTGTAGCGGCGCCGGCCGTGCCCCCGCCGCGGACTTGCGTCGACCCGCACCGGGCGGCGACCATCGGCGGATGCGCATGATGTCCCGCCCTTGCTTCCCGGCCCGTGTCCGCCGCCGACTCTGGCTGCCCGTGTTGCTGCTGCTGGCCGGCTGCGGCGCGTCGGCACGGGCGCCAGTGAGCCGCGAGCTGAGCTTCGATGGCCAGAACTACCGGGTGGTGACGCTGGACCTGAAGCACGAGCCGCTCAGCCTGCACTGGCGCGACCCGGCCAGCGACGAGGCCTACGGCGACATCGAGACGCTGCAGCAATGGGGCGAAGCGCGTGGCCAGCGCCTGCTGTTCGCCACCAACGCGGGCATCTACGACCGCCGGAACGCGCCGCTGGGCCTGTACGTGGAGAACGGCAAGACCCTGGTGCCGCTGAACATGGCGCACGGCAACCCTGCCTCGGGCAACTTCTCGCTGCTGCCGAACGGCGTGTTCGCGATCTATCCCGACGGCCATGCCGCGGTGCGCAGCAGCGCCGCGTTCAAGGCCGACGGCAAGCCGGTGCGCTGGGCCACCCAGTCGGGCCCGATGCTGGTCATCGACGGCCAGCTCAACCCCCGCTTCGTGGATGACTCGGGCAGCCTGAAATGGCGCAGCGGCGTGTGCGCGAAGACGCCCACCGAAGTGGTGTTCGCGGTGAGCGAGGTGCCGGTGAACTTCCACGGCTTCGCGCGGCTGTTCCGCGACAAGCTGGGCTGCCGCGACGCGCTGTACCTGGACGGCAGCATCTCGCAGGTCTTCGTCAACGGCGAAGGCTACGCCGGCGCACCGGCCTTCCTGGTCAAGCCCTACGCGGGCATCTTCGCGGTGTTCGTGCCGCAATGAAGGCGCGCCGCCCGCGCTGGTGGCAGGGCCTGCTGGCCGTCGTGGCCATCCTGCTGCTGGCCGGCTTCGGCGCCGGCTGGTACCTGCTCGCCGGCAGTCGTGCCCGGCTTGATGGCCAGGTGCGCACCCGCGGCGTCGTCGCCCCCGTCACGATACAGCGCGACGCGCTGGGCACGGTCACGCTTGCCGGCAAGAACCGTGGCGACCTCGACTACGCGCTGGGCTATGTGCACGCGCAGGAACGCTATTTCGAGATGGACCTGGCGCGTCGCGACGCCGCCGGCGAGCTGGCCGAACTGATCGGGCCGGCGGCGCTGCCTGCCGATCTCGACCATCGCCGCCATCGCCTGCGTGCGGTGGCCGCGGCCGCGTATGCGCGACTGCCGCCGGCGCAGCAGCAGGAACTCGGGCGCTACCGCGACGGCGTCAACGCCGGCCTCGCCGCGCTGCGCGTGCGCCCCTGGGCCTACCTGCTGCTGCACACGAAGCCGCAGCCATGGCGTGCGGAGGACACGCTGCTGGTGATCGCGGCGATGTACCTCGACCTCAACCACGACGGCCGCAACACGCGTGAGCTGCGCATCGCCGAGATGCGGGCGGCGCTGCCCGGTCCGCTGGTGGATTTCCTGCTCGCGCCCGACCCCACCTGGGAGGCGCCGCTGGCCGGGCCGCTGTCGCCGCAGCCGGTGCCGCCCGACGCCGGCGTGTTCGACCTGCGCCGCCTGCCCGCGGCGAAACCCGTCGCCGATCTCGCCGCCGCGCTGGCGCCCGGCCATGACGACCGCCGCCCCGGCAGCAACAGCTTCGCGGTAGCCGGCAAGCTCACCGGCACCAGTGCGGCGATGCTGGCGAACGACATGCACCTGGCGCTGCGCGTGCCGGACATCTGGTTCCGCACCCGCCTGCGCTACCCCGACCCCGGCGCCCCGGGCGGCGAGCGCGACGTGACCGGAGTGAGCCTGCCCGGCACGCCGGCAGTCGTGGTGGGCTCCAACGGCCAGATCGCCTGGGGCTTCACCAACAGCTACGGCGACTGGATGGACTGGGTGCGTGTCATCCGCGATCCGCACGATCCGTCCCGCTACAAGGTGCCCGGTGGCTGGGCCACGCTGCAGACGCGCGACGAGGTCATCCGCGTGAAGGGCGCGGCGCCGCATGTGCTGAAGGTGACGGACACGCGCTGGGGCCCGATCCTGGCGCAGGACACCGACGGCACGCCGCTGGCACTGGCGTGGATCGCGCAGGAGCCACGCAGCTACAACCTCGCCCTGATCCGGCTGGAACGCACTGCCAGCGCCGCGGCGGCGCTGGACCTCGCGCCCACGTTCGGCATGCCGCCGCAGAACCTGCTGGTGGCCGACGGCGCCGGCCACGTCGGCTGGACCATCGCCGGCAACGGGGTCCCGCTGCGCGGCGACGCCGACGCCCTGCTGCCCGCCGACTGGTCGCGGCCCGGCAGCGGCTGGACCGGCTGGGCCGCGCCCACGCAGTATCCACGCGTGCTCGATCCCGCCGATGGCCGGCTGTGGACCGCGAACAACCGTGTGGTGGGCGGCGATGCCCTGGCCTTGCTCGGCCATGGCGGCCACGACCTCGGCGCACGCGCGCAGCAGATCCGCGACGACCTGTTCGCGCATGCGGACTTCACGCCCGGCAACCTGCTCGACATCCAGCTGGACGACCGTGCCGTGTTCCTCGGCCGCTGGCAGCGCCTGCTGCAGGACACCCTGGCCGGCACGCGGGACCCGGCGCTGCGCCAGCTGCGCGAGCTCACCGCCAGCTGGCGCAACCGCGCCGATCCGGACAGCGTGGACTACCGGCTGGTGCGCGCGTTCCGCAACGCCGTGCACGACGCCGTGCTGGCGCCGTTCGCCACGCGCGTCAAGGCGAAGTACCCCGACTTCGCCTGGCCCGGCCTCGGCGATCCGGAGGCCGCGGTGTGGATGCTGGTGCAGCGGCAACCGATGAACCTGCTCGATCCGCGCTACCCGGACTGGCATGCGCTGCTGCTGGCCGCCGCGCGCCGGGTGACCGACACGCTGGGCAGGCAACCGGGCGGCCTCGCCGCGCGCCGCTGGGGCGAGATCAACCACGCCGGCATCGGCCACCCGTTGTCCCGCGCCCTGCCCGGCTTCGTGGCGCACTTCCTCGACATGCCGGACGACGAACTGCCCGGCGACGACGACATGCCGCGCGTGGCGCGCCCCGGCTTCGGCGCCTCCGAGCGCTTCGACGTGTCGCCCGGCCACGAGGCGCAAGGCGTGCTGGAAATGCCCGGCGGCCAGAGCGACAACCCGCTGTCGCCGTACTACGGCGCCGGCCACGAGGACTGGGTGCACGGCCGCCCCACCCCGCTGCTGCCCGGCCCCGCACGGCACACGCTGGTGCTGGAGCCGGTGCCGTAAGGTCGGCCGGGCCGGCGCATCACATGGGGGGCACGGCGCCATCCAGGCCGACAGTCACCACGTCGGCCGCCACCGGTTCACCCGGCTGCCCGGCCACGAAGACATGCGCCCCCACGACAAGAGCACGCCGGTCGGCCGGCTTGAACGTCACCACCGGCACGCCCGCCGGCACCTCGATCGTTTTTTCGCCCTTGCCGTAATCGACCACCATCCTGACATCCCCCTGGCCGGTCACGGCCTTCACCGTACCGTTCGTCATCGCCGATGGCGGGGCGGGCCCGCGGCTCACCTGCATGACGTTGCCGTTGGTCATCGCGGTCGACATCCGGCCGCCCCTGGCCGGCAAGTCCCAGGGGTAATCGCCCAGCCCCATTCCCTTCATCGCCGGCGGAAACACCACCACCTCCAGCGCGCGTGCGGTGTTGCCATTCGGCACATTGGCCGAACCGATGAACGATCCCGGCCTGATCTCGCCGAGCGAGGTCGGGACCACGCCGGCGATGCGCGTGCCGTCGGTGATGGCGATGGTCCGCGGACCGTCGCCGGTCTGCACGGTGAATCCGCTGGCAGCCACCTGGGTGATCGTCCCGCGGACGTGGATCGGTCGACCCGCCGCGGCGGCAGACAGGGTCGCCGCCACGGTCGCGGAAAACAGGATGGCAAGCAGGAGCTTCCTGCGACGAGGATGGGGGGTGTGCATGGGCATGGCTTCCTTTGGACGGAGCGAGGTGGGGAATCACTCTGTCCTTTCGCCGCAGGAGGGGTTGGCGTTACATGCCGACGCCGGATCGCCGCGCTGGCTGCGTCAGCGCAGCGAATACTCGAAGGTGTACGAGTGCCCGCCCTGCGCGTCGATGTGGATCGCCAGCGTGCCGGCGAGCCCGGCCAGTTCGTCGGTGCCCGAGTCCGGCACCACGCTCACCACCAGCGTGGACGCGCCGCGGTCCATCGTGCCCGAGTGCTGCAGCACGAATGCGCCGTGCCGGCCATGCAGCGCACCGACCACGCGCTCCATTGCCACGTAGCCGGCCGAGCCGTCTGCCGCGCCGCGGTACGCCAGCATCTCGCCGAGGCTGTGCGCGTCGAGATCGCCGCAGAATTGCTTGTCGATGCTCATGCGCCCCAGCCTGCTTTCGGCGGATGCGGGCGATTGCGGATCCAGTTTCACCGTGAACGTACCGTTGGCCTGCATGGATGCGTCTCCTTTTCAGACTTCGAGCTGCATGCCCGGCTGCGACAACGCCACCTCGACGCCGTAGCGTTGCTTCAACACCGCCGCCAGGGCTTCCCGCGCCGGATTCTCGCCATGCGCCAGCGCCACCGGCGGATGGTTGGGGCTGGCGCCGTACCAATCCAGCAGGGCCTGCTGGTCGGCATGCGCGGAGAGGCCGCCCACGGTGTGGACATGCGCGCGCACCGGGATGTCCTCGCCGAACAGGCGCACGCGCGGCATGCGGTTCACCAGCAGCCGGCCCAGCGTGCCGGCGGCCTGGTAGCCCACGAAGACCACGTGGTTGCGCGCGTGGGCCAGGTTGTTCGCCAGGTGATGGCGCACGCGCCCGCCGTTGGCCATGCCCGAACCGGCGATGATGATGGCGCCGCCGTGGATGCGGTTGATCGCCTTGCTGTCGTCCACGCTCGCGCTGACGCGCAGGTTCGGCAGCTTGAACGGCTTGATGCGCCCCTGCCAGACCTTTGCCGCCTCGGCGTCGAACAATTCCTCATGATGGTCGTAGACCGCCATCACCTTGGCCGCCATCGGGCTGTCGAGGAAGATCGTCCAATGCGCGAGGTTCCAGTCCTCGAAGTGCTCGGCGAACCAGTACAGGAGCTCCTGGCTGCGCCCCACCGCGAACGCGGGAATCACCACGTTGCCGCCGTCGGCGCGCGCCGCGGCGAGTATCTGCCCCAGCTCGGCCACGGTGGCGGCGCGGTCCTTGTGGTTGCGGTCGCCGTAGGTGGACTCCATCAGGATCAGCTCGGTGCGCGGCGGCGGCGCGGGATCGCGCAGGATCGGCGTGCCGCGCATGCCGACATCGCCGGTGAACAGCATCGAGCGGCCGTCCGCGCGCAACTCCAGCATCGCCGAGCCGAGGATGTGTCCCGCCTCGTCCAGGCGCAGCGTCACGCCGGGCAGGATTTCCGCGTCGGTCTCGTAAGCCAGCGGATGCAACTGCCGTTGCGCGGCGGCGACATCGGCAGCCGTGTAGAGCGGCTCGACTTCCGGCTGGCCCGGCGCGAGCCTGCGGTTCCCGAACTCGGCGTTGTGCCCGGACAGCGAAGCGGCATCGAGCAGCATGACCGGGAACAGGTCGCAGGTGGCCGCCTGCGCCCAGATCGGCCCCTTGAAGCCGCGCTTGACCAGCAGCGGCACGCGACCGATGTGGTCGATGTGCGCATGGCTGACCACCAGCGCGCCGATGGAAGCGGGATCGAACGCGAACGGCTCGGCGTTGCGCGCCTCCGCGTCGCGGCTGCCCCGCACCATGCCGCAGTCGAACAGGATGCGCTTGCCGGCGGCCTCGACGAGATGGCAGGAGCCGGTGACCTCGCCGCCTGCCGCGCCGTGGAATTCGATATGCATGCCGCCTCCGATGTATTGCGTTGTCAGACCGCCAGCATCCGCTCGCAGATCGCTTCGTACAAAGCCGGCAGGCGTTCCAGTTCGGCCACGTCCACGCACTCGTCCACCTTGTGGATGCTGGCATTGACCGGCCCCAGCTCCACCACCTCGGTGCCCAGCGGCGCGATGAAGCGGCCGTCCGACGTGCCGCCGCCGGTGCTCTGCTCGGGTTCCGTGCCGCACAGCGCGCGGCACACGGCCACCACGGTTTCGCGCAGCCGGCCGCCCGGTGGCGTGAGGAAGGGCTCGCCGGAGAGGTTCCAGTCCAGCGCGTAGTCCAGGCCGTGCCGCGCGAGGATCGCCTCGGTGCGCGCGCGCAGGTCCCCGGCGCGGCTCGCGGTGCAGTAGCGGAAGTTGACCAGTGCGACGAGTTCGCCCGGGATCACGTTGTTCGCGCCGGTGCCCGCGTTGAGGTTGGAGACCTGGAACGAGGTGGGCGGGAAGTCCGCATTGCCTTCGTCCCAGCGTTCGGCGGCGAGTTCCGCCAGCGCGGGGGCGAAGGCGTGGATCGGGTTCAGCGCCTTCTCCGGGTAGGCCACGTGCCCCTGCACGCCGCGCACGACGAGCGTGCCGGAGAGCGAGCCGCGCCGGCCCACGCGGATCAGGTCGCCCAGTCGTTCCTTCGCCGACGGCTCGCCCACCACGCACCAATCGATGCGCTCGCCGCGCGCACGGAAGCCTTCGGCCACCTTGCGCACGCCGTCGAGGTTGGTCGGGCCTTCCTCGTCGCTGGTGAGCAGCAGCGCCACGCGGCCGGCGTGCTGCGGACGCGCCGCGACGAAGCGCCCCAGCGCCACCGCCATCGCCGCTACCGAGCCTTTCATGTCGGCGGCGCCACGGCCGTACAGGCGCCCATCCTCCAGGGTCGGCGTGAATGGCGGGCTGCGCCACGCCGCTTCCGGCCCGCTGGGCACCACGTCGGTATGGCCGAGGAAGGCCAGCGTGGGCCCGCCGTCGCCATGCACGGCCCACAGGTTGTCCACCTCGCCGTGACGCAGGTGCTCGATGCGGAAGCCCACGCGCTGCAGGCGTTCGGCCAGCAGCGCCTGGCAGCCCGCATCGTCCGGCGTCACCGAGCGGCGGCGGATCAGTTCGCAGGCGAGATCGAGGACGTCGGACATGGCGCAGGCCACCGCTTGGGGAATCGGAGCATAGCAAGCTGTCCCTAACCGGCGATCACCGCGCCCAGCAGGTGTCCCACGCCCCAGGTGACCGCCGCCGCGGCCACGGTGATCGCGAACTGCCGCGCGATCGAGAACAGCATGCCGCGCCCGGTGAACAGCGAGGTGCCGGTGCCGATCAGCGCCAGTCCCGCCGCGGCGGCGACGGCGCTGCCAAGCAGCGCGGCATGGCCGTGCAGGAACAGGTACGGCGCCACCGGGAACGCCGCGCCGAACGCGAACAGGCAGAACGAGGACAGCGCCGCGCCCCACGCCGAGCCACCCAGCTCGTCGGGATCGACGCCCAGATCCTCGCGCACCACGGTGTCCAGCGCGGCGCGCGGCGTCTCGGTGAGATGTTCGGCCAGGTGCTTGGCCTCGGCGCGGCCCAGCCCCTTCCCGCGATAGATGCCGGCGATGTGGCGCACGCCGTCCTCCGGCGCCACCGCGAGACGCTCCGCGCGCTCGGTGATCTGCGCCTGGTAGAACTCGCGCGAGCTGTTCACGCTGAGCCATTCGCCCAGCGCCATCGAGCAGGCGCCGGCGACCAGCCCGGCCAGGCCCGCCAGCAGCACGGCGCGGTCGTTCGCGGCGGCGCCGGCCATGCCCATCACCAGCGAGACGTTGGAGACCAGGCCGTCGTTGGCGCCCAGCACGGCGGCACGCAGCGTGTTGCCGCTCTGCGCGCGGTGGTTGTGGCCGCGCGCGACACGCGCATGCAGCGGCACGAAATGGTCGCGATGGCCGCTGCGGTCCACCGGCGTCTCGGCATGGTCGGCATGTTCCAGCCGCACCACGGTGGGCATCACGAATTCGGTGCCGAAGGCCCGCGCGAACCAGCCCAGCGCGCGCACGCGCAGGCCGCTGCGCGGCGGCGGCACGGCGGCGCCGGCCTCGCGCAGGCGCGACTCCCAGAAGGCGGCGTTGACCTGTTCGCCTTCGGCGATGCGCCGGTAGGCGCGCGCCAGCCGCGCGTCGTCGGCCAGTTCGGCCAGCCGCGCGTACAGCGCGGCGTTGTCGCGCTCGATGCGCAGGTTGATGCGGTAGCGGCGGACGCGATGGTCGGGCATGGGTTCAGCCGTCCATCTCGTCGTCGCGCTGGCCCAGCCACAGCAGCATCGCCAGCAGCACGATGGCGAAGCGGAACGCACTCTCGATGCCGTTCCACTGGCCGGACATCCACATGCCGAACCACTCGCCGCCGATCGCCACGAAACCGCCCAGCCACAGCAGCACGCCGGTGGCGAGGCCCAGCACGGCGATGCGCTTGGCGCGCTGGAACGTGGCGGCCGCGCCCCGCCGCGCGCGCCACAGCCGCCACGTGCCCAGCCAGCACAGCACGGCGACCAGCGTCTCGACCGCAATGATCAACGCGTAGGCCGCATGCTGCAGCAGCGGCGACTGGATCGCGCGGTAGCGGATGTGCGCGCCGGGGAAGATCGTGTCCATCGCCAGCACGTGCTGCACGAACGGCCAGTTGCTGCCGTAGTCGGTCAGGTTGCCGAAGGCGACCAGCGCGATCCACAGCGCGACCACCGCCAGCACCGCGATCTTGCACAGGCGCACGATCATCCGTCAGCGCCCGAACAGTTTCTTGAAGCCGTTGTCGCTGAAGCCCACGCTGACGCTGCCTTCTTCCTGCAGCACCACCGGGCGGCGGATCAACGCGGGGTATTCCTTCAGCAGCAAGGTCCACTCCGGATCGCTGCCGGGGTTCTTCCGCTGCGGCAGCAGGTTGCGCCAGGTGGTGGAGGACTTGTTGACCAGCGCTTCCCAGCCGCCGAGCTGCTGTGCCCAGGCCTTCAGCGTGGCCGCCGGCACCGGGTTCGTGCGGTAGTCCACGAAGGTGTACGGCACCGCGAAGCGGTCCAGCCAGTTGCGCGCCTTGCGGCAGGTGTCGCAGGTGGTGAGGCCGTAGATCGTGGTGCTCATTCGCCGCTCCGCAGCAGTTCGTTGATCGAGGTCTTGCCGCGCGTCTTCTCGTCCACCTGCTTCACGATGATCGCCGCGTACAGGCTGTGCGAGCCGTCCTTCGCGGGCAGGCTGCCGGCCACCACCACGCTGCCGGCGGGCACACGGCCGTAGCTGATCTCGCCGGTGGCGCGGTTGTAGATGCGGGTGGACTGGCCGAGGAACACGCCCATGCCGATCACGCTGCCGCGTTCCACCACCACGCCCTCGACCACTTCCGAACGCGCGCCGATGAAGCAATGGTCCTCGATGATGGTCGGATTGGCCTGCAGCGGTTCCAGCACGCCGCCGATGCCCACGCCGCCGGAGAGGTGCACGCCCGCGCCGATCTGCGCGCAGGAGCCGACCGTGGCCCAGGTATCGACCATGCTGCCGGCGCCCACGTGGGCGCCGATGTTGACGTAGCTCGGCATCAGCACCGCGTCCTTCGCGATGTGCGCGCCCCGCCGCACCAGCGCGCCGGGCACCACGCGGGCGCCCAGGCCTTGCAGCTCGGCGTCGTTGCCGGGGGCGAAACGCAGCGGCACCTTGTCGAAGGCCAGCGCCGGGCCGCCGTCGACCACGCGGTTGCCGTTGATGCGGAAGTACAGCAGCACCGCCTTCTTCAGCCACTGGTTGACCTGCCAGCCGCCCTGCCCGTCCGGCTCGGCCACGCGGCGCTCGCCGGATTCGAGCAGGTCGAGCACCTGGCCCAGCGCGGGGCGCAGATGGGTCTCGACCTCGGCCTGGGTCAGCTCGGCGCGGCGCTCGAAGGCGTCGTCGATCAGGGATTCGATGCTTTGCATGGCAAATGGACGTCCAAATCGTCGATGGATAACCCTGCCATTGTGCCTGCCCCGGCCGCACGGGGAAACCGCCGCGCCCGCGAAGCCGCCGACCTGCGCCCGGCGCTGCCTGCACGGAGCGCGAGTGGATGGCGCATGCGCACCGCCGGCTAGACCAGCGCGAGCAGGGCCGGCACGGCGATGCCGGCGAGGAAGACGGCGACGACGCGCCCCGCATGGCGCGTGTAGCGCCAGGCCATGTACAGGCCGCTGAGGGTCGACAAGGCCAGCGCCAGCGCCACCAGCGCGGCGAAGAACTTCAGCGGCACCGGATTCCTCCCCCGTGCCACGGCGGCCTCGCCGGCCGGGCGCGCCGCCGGAACGGGCGCCGCATGCGCCGCCCGCACCGCCGCCGGGTCGGCAGGTGGCCGCAGCTTGTGCACCGGCACCTCCATGGTCTGCTTCTTGTGCAGCTGCGCCGCCACCACCAGCCACCTCGGCGGCACGTAGCTGCTGCCGCGCGTCGTCTCGTGCAGGCCGAAGCTCTGCAGGCCTCCGGTGATCGCGAAGAACAGCAACGCCGGCGCAGTGAACACGCCCAGGTACAGATGCACCTGGCGGCAAGCCTTGAGGAAACGATGGGACAGGGACATGCAAACCGCTCACGGATGAGAATAGGTTGCATTCAATCAGATTGCAGCATGGGCGGGAAGCCTCGTGGCCCAACCGGGTCAGCGTCGCGGCAAGCGGACCGGCCAGCCCGCTCGACCGTACACACCCGCCGGATCGCCCACCGCGATCGCGCCCCGTGCCGCTAAAGCTTTGCCGCCTTCCGCCGATACCGGTCACGGCAGGGTTCTTGCTGGCCAGCCCCATGCTGGTTGCGATGACCGGCCAGCCCAGAGCGTGCGATGAACCAGAGGGTCCCGGCCGTAGACAAGCAGACGCAACGCCGCCGGTGCCTCGCCCGCGCATGGGCACTCGCAGCGTGCTGCCTGCTGGCCGGTCTGGCAATAGCCGCGCCTGCCTTCGCCAACGCCGCAGCGACGGCGCCGAACGAAGCGGGCCTGCCGTCCATCCGCAACTTCGATCCCAGCAGCTACGGCGCCGCCGCGCAGAACTGGTCGCTGGCGCAGGACCGGCAGGGGGTGATCTACGTGGGCAACGTCGAAGGCACCGTGCTGGCCTTCGATGGCGCGCGCTGGCAGCGCATCCCGGTGCCCAACCGGGCCGCGGTGCGCTCGCTGGCGCTGGGTGCGGATGGCCGCATCTACGTGGGCACGGTGGGCAACCTGGGCTACCTGAAGCCGGACGCCTCCGGCCGGCTGTCCTTCGTCTCGCTGCTGGACAAGATCCCGCCCTCCGAGCGCGATTTCGCCGACGTGTGGTCGATCCATCCCGCGGCCGACGGCGTGTTCTTCGCCACCACGACGCGGCTGTTCCGCTACCGCAACGGCGCGATGGAGGTATGGAAGCCGAAGACCTCCTTCCACCTCAGTTTCCTGGTCGACGGCACGCTGTACATCCGCGAGACCGGCCTGGGCCTGATGCAACTGGACGGCGAACGGCTGGAACTGTCGCCCGGCGGCGGCCGCTTCGCCGACGAGAAGATCTACGCGCTGCTGCCCTGGCGTGGGCCGGGCGCGCGGCCCGGGGATCTGCTGGTGGGCACGCGCACGCAAGGCTGGTTCATCCGCCACGGCAGTGCGTTCCAACCCTGGGCCAACGAGGCCGACGCGGCGATCCGGAAAGACCAGCTGTACAACGCCATCTGGCTGGCCGACGGCCGGCTCGCCGCGGGCACGCTGCGCGGCGGCCTGTTCCTGCTCGACGCCGAGGGCCACCTGCTGCGCACGCTGACGCGCAGCAGCGGCCTGACCACCAACATGATGCTGGCCCAGTTCCAGGATCGCGAAGGCGGCCTGTGGATCGCCGCCGGCAACGGCATCAGTCGCATCGACGTCGGCTCGCCGCTGACCCATTACGGCGAACGCAGCGGGCTGCCAGGGGGCGTGCTGGCGCTGCAGCGCCACGCCGGCGTGCTCTACGCCGGCACCGCCGAGGGGCTGTACCGCCTGGCGAGCGGCACCGATGCCCATTTCGAACCGGTGCAACAGGTGCCGGGGCAGATCTGGGGCTTTGCGGAAGTCGACGACCAGCTGCTGGTCGCCAGCAGCGACGGCGTGTTCGCCGGCGCCGGCAACTCGTTCCGGCAACTGTCCGGCAACCGCCAGACCGCACATTCCAGCCCGGCGCTCGCGCTGCGGCGTTCCACACGCGACCCCTCCCGCGTGTTCGTGGGCTACGGGGACGGCATCGGCACGTTGCGCCGGGTGGGCGGGCAGTGGATCGACGAAGGCCGCATCGCCGGGGTGCGGCAGGAAGTGCGCACCATCCGGCAGGATGCCGCCGGCCATCTCTGGCTGAGCCTGTGGATCGGCGGCGTGATCCGCCTGGGCCTGCCGGCGGACTGGCAGGGGCCGCGTGACGCGCGCGCCGTCAAGGTCGAGCGCTTCGGCGCCGGCTCGGGCCTGCCGATGGAACAAAGCGACCTGGCCACGATCGACGGCCAGCTGCGCTTCATCACCGCGCACGGCATCTACCGCTTCGACGAAGCCAGCGGCCGCTTCTCGCCCGACCCCGCGTTCACCGGCCTGTTCCCCGGCGGTTCGCAGGAGGTCGACGAGCTGCACCAGGATCGCCGCGGCGAGCTGTGGATGAATGCCGTCGCCGACGGCAGCGGCTCGAAGGAGACCGGCCGCGCCGTGCGCGGCGACAAGGGCTGGCGATGGACGGCCACGCCGCTGCAGCCACTGGCCGGCATCGACATGTCGGCGTTCCTGGACGACGCCGACGGCACCGTCTGGATCGGCGGCGACAAGGGCCTGTTCCGTTACCGCCCCGACCACGCGGTGCCGCAGGACACGCAACTGCACACGCTGCTGCGCATGGCGTCCGGACAGGACGGCCGCGTGCTGTTTGCCCACAACCCCGCCACGGCGGATGCGCCGAAGATCCCCTACGCGCAGAACGCGATGCGTTTCGAATTCGCCCTGCCCAGCTACGGCCACTTCGATGCCACCCGCTACCAGGTGTGGCTGGAGGGCCTGGACCGCGGCTGGTCATCCTGGAGCGCCGGCGCCTACCGCGACTACACCAACCTGCCCGAAGGCCGCTATCGCCTGCATGTGCGTGCGCGCAACGTATACGGCCAGCAGGGCCGGGAGGCCACGTTCGGCTTCCGCATCCTGCCGCCGTGGTACCGCACGGCATGGGCCTGGCTGCTGTGGATCGCCTCCGGCGTGCTGGCGCTGAACCTGCTCATGCGCTGGCGCTCGACGGCATTGCGCCGGCGCAACCGCGCGCTGGCCACGCTGGTGGCGCAGCGCACCGCCGAGCTGGCGCAGGCCAACCAGGCACTGCAACGGGCCAACCACGCGCTCGCCCAGCAGACCATCACCGACCCGCTCACCGGCCTGAAGAACCGCCGCTACCTCAACGAGCACATCGAGCACGACCTGGCAGCCGCGCGCCGGCACTCCCGCGATCACGGCCGCGAGGCGCAGTTGCTGTTCCTGATGGTGGACATCGACCACTTCAAGGAGATCAACGACAGCTACGGCCACGCCACCGGCGACCGCGTGCTGCTGCAGTTCCGCGACGTGCTGCTGTCGGTCACCCGCGAATCCGACACACCCGTGCGCAGGGGTGGCGAGGAGTTCCTGATCGTGGCCCGGTTCGCGCCACCCGGCGCCGGCCCGCAATTCGCCGAGCGCATCCGCGCGGCGGTGGCCACCCATCGCTTCGACCTGGGCGACGGCCAGCACCTGCACCTCAGCTGCTCGATCGGCTTCGCCAGCTACCCGTTCTTCGCCAGCGAACCGGATCGGCTGCACTGGGAGCAGGTGGTGAACATCGCCGACGAATGCCTGTACGCGGCCAAGCGCCGCGGCCGCAACGCCTGGGCGGGCGTGGCACCGATGGCGTCGCCGCCCGCAGGCAACACGCTCGATGCCCTGCGCAAGACGCTGGATCGCGTGTCCGAACCGGGCCCGTTGCCCGTGCTGGCCTCCTGGGCCCGCGCGGAACCGGTGGAGGCCTGACATGCCGCGGCGTCCGATCGACGCGGTGGAACTGACCATCGGCCTGCCGATGCGCTTCAACGCCTACGACGCCCGGGGCAACCTGCTGCTGTGCCTGGGCCAGGTGATCGGCAGCGAGGCGCAACGGGCGATGCTGTTGCAGCACGGGCTGTTCTACGGCTCCGAGGAGGAATGCCGCGGCCCGTTGCCGCCCCTGGTGCCAGTACCGACGCCGTCGCCGCTGGCCCGGCTGCTGGGCGCACGCCGGCAGCTGCAGGCCCTGCTGGCCGACCCGGCGCCGGCGGATTTCCCGGCCGCGCTGGCGGACATCGCCACGCAGGTGCGCGAGGCCTGCCGCACCAACCCCGACCTGGCGCTGGCCAGCATCCTGCTGTGCAGCGAGGGTTCCCACAGCAGCCGCCACGCGGTGAATGCGGCGATCGCCTGCCAGCTCACCGGCGCGGCGCTGGCGTTCGACGCCGGCGAGCTGGCGGCCACCGTCGCCGCCGCGCTGACGATGAACATCGGCATGTCCGCCCTGCACGACGCACTGCTCGCCTGCGAAGGCCCGCTGTCCGATGCGCAGCAGGCAGCGGTGCGCGGGCATTGCCAGCTCGGCGTGGCGCGCCTGCGCGGACTCGGCGTCGA
Organism: Rhodanobacter geophilus; assembly: GCF_040812275.1. Classification (NCBI taxonomy): domain Bacteria; kingdom Pseudomonadati; phylum Pseudomonadota; class Gammaproteobacteria; order Lysobacterales; family Rhodanobacteraceae; genus Rhodanobacter; species Rhodanobacter geophilus. The sequence continues at coordinate 94,730 of NZ_JBFOHL010000006.1, forward strand.
CTGCGCCGGCTGGCTGGACGCCGTGCGCGACCACCACGAGCGCGCCGACGGCAGCGGCTATCCCGCCGGCAAGCGCAACGAGGAGATCGGCCGGCCGGCGCGCCTGCTGGCGCTGGCGGACGTCTATTGCGCGCGCATCACCGGCCGGGGCTACCGCTCGCCGCTGCAACCGACGCAGGCACTGCGCTGGCTGTTCCTCAACGAAGGCGCGGCGCTGGACGAAAACCTGGCCAGGGTGTTCATCAAGACGCTGGGCATCTACCCGCCCGGCAGCGGCGTGCGCCTGCGCAACGGCTCGCTCGCCGTGGTGGTCCAGCGCCGGCCCGCCGGCCACCAGCCGATCGTGGCCTCGCTCACCACGCACGACGGCCTGCGCCTGCGCTCGCCGATCCGGCGGCGCGGCGACGTGGAAGCGCATGCCATCGCCGAGGTGGTGGACCTGCCGGCACTGGGCATCGAGGTCGGCATGGAAACCCTGTGGGGCAGCGATGCCACGGACTGACGCCTCGCCATCCCGCCGGCGGATGCGCTTCGTGGCGCGCGACTAGGCCCGCTGCCCCAGCCTCACCAGCAGCGCCTGCAGCAGCCGCTGCTGCTGCCTCTCGCCCAGCGGCGCATCGTGGCGATCGGTGAGCTGGAAGAAGTCCTCCACGCGCTCGCCGAAGGTGGCGATGCGGGCATCGTGCACGCGCACCGCGCAGGCCACCAGCACCTGCGCCACCGCGGCGAGCAGGCCGGGGCGGTCGCTGCACACCAGCGCCATGCGGGTGCGCCCGTCGACCTGACGGAAGTCGATGCGCGGCGGCATCTGGAAGTGCTTCAGCTGGCGCGACATGCTGCGCCGTGGCGGCAGGATCTGGCCGCCCTGCGCCAGCGCGCGCTGCATGCGTGCACGCAGCTCCTCGGCGCGCTCCGCGCTGGCCGGCTGCTGGCCGTCCGCCTCCAGCAGCAGGAAGGTGTCCATGACCATGCCGGCGCTGGAGCCGAGGATGCGCGCCTCCACCACCGAGAAGTGCAGCCGGTCCAGCATCGCGGTGACGCTGGCGAACAGGCCGTCGCGGTCGGGCGTGCAGACGAACAGCTCGGTGCTGCCGCGCACCGACAGCGGATGCACGGCGACCAGCGGCCATGCGCCGTCCGCGCGCACGATCGCCGCGGTCTGCCACGCGATCTGCTCGGGGCGATGGCGCAGGAAGCTGGATGCGGGGAACGTGTCCCACGTGCGCTCGGCCACCTCGGCGGCGATGCCCTCGTCCTGCAGCAGGATCAGCGCCTGCGCGCGACAGGCGTCGATGCGCGCCGCGGCATCGTGCCCGGGCCGCGTGTCGCTGCGCAGCGTCTGGCGGGTGGCGGCGTAGAGATCGGCCAGCAGGCGGTCCTTCCAGCCGTTCCACAGCTTCGGGCTGGTACCGATGATGTCGGCCACGGTGAGCAGGTAGAGCCGCCCCAGCCGCTCGCGGTCGCCCACGGCATCGGCGAAACGGCGCACCACGTCGGGGTCGGTGATGTCCTGGCGCTGCGCGGTGGTGCTCATCAGCAGATGCCAGCGCACCAGCCACGCCACGCGTTCACCGTCGGCCGCGGGCAGGCCCAGCCTGGCGCAGAACGCACGCGCGTCGTCCTCGCCCAGCACGGAATGATCGCCGCCGCGCCCCTTGGCGATGTCGTGGAACAGGCCGGCCAGCAGCATCAGCTCCGGCTGGCCCAGGCTGGCCCAGATGTCGCAGGCGACGGGGAATTCACTTCGCGCCTCCGGATCGGCGAAGCGCGCCATCTGGCGCAGCACGCGCAGCGTGTGCTCGTCCACGGTATAGACATGGAACAGGTCGTACTGCATGCGCCCGAACACCTTGCCGAACGCGGGCAGGATCGCGGCGAGCAGGCCGTGGCGGTTCATCCGCCACAGCGCATCCACCGCCGGCGCGCCGCGCCTGAGCAGGCGCAGGAAGGCCGCCAGCACCGCGGGATCGTCGGCCAGCGCGCCGTCGTGCTGCGCGGTGGCCTGGTGGATGCGGCGCATGGTGTCGGCGCTGAAGCCGATCAGGTCCGGTTCGTCCAGCCGTGCGATGAAGATTTCCACCAGCGCCGCCGGCCGTCGCGCGAACAGCCCGGGATCGCGCGCCGACAGCCGCGTGCCGTGGCGCACGAAGTCCTCGCCCACCGGCTTCGCCTCGCCCGGCGGTTCCAGCAGTTCGACGAAGCGCTCGGCGATCTGCACGCCCAGCCGCTCGACCTGGCTGGCCGCGCGGTAATAGCCCTGCATGAACTGCTCGACGCCGAGGTTCTTCTCGTGCTCGTCCTCGAAGCCCAGCCGCGCCGCCAGCGCACGCTGGTAGTCGAACAGCAGGCGTTCCTCCGGCCGTCCAGCCTCCAGGTGCAACGCCCAGCGGTAGCGACGCAGCGTGGTTTCGGCATCGCACAGGCTGGCCCGCTCGGCGGGATCGAGCAGGCCGGCCTCCTGCATCGCCTCGAAGCCGCCGGCATGCGCCAGCCGGCGTCCCAGCCAGCGCAGCGAATCCAGCGTGCGCAGGCCGCCCGGGCCGTCCTTGAGGTTGGGTTCGAGATTGCTCGCGGTGTCGTTGTGGCGCGCATGGCGCGCATCGCGCTCGGCCAGCCGCGCGGCGAGGTAGTCGCGCGGCGGCCACAGCGCCGGATCGTCCACGATGGCGCGCAGCGCTGCATCCATGGCCGGGTCGCCGGCCAGCCGGCGCGCATCGAGCAGGCTGGTGAACACGCTGGCGTCCGCGGCGGCCAGCGCGCGGCACTGCGCCGGTTCGCGCACCGCGTGGCCCACCTTGAGGCCCACGTCCCACAGCGTGGCAAAGCATTGTTCCAGCGCGCGCAGGCGCGCCGGCTCGGGGCGTTCCGCCAGCACCAGCAGGTCCACGTCCGAATGCGGAAACAGCAGGCCGCGGCCGAAGCCGCCCACCGCGAACAGCGCCGCGCCCGTCACCTCGCCCAGGCAGGCCGTCCATACATGCACCACGATGCGCGCCACCACCTCGCCGCGACGCCGCGCCAGCGCGCTGGCGTCGGCGCCGTGGCGGAATGCGGTGGCCAGCGCCCGGTCAACGTCGCCCAGCAACTGCCGCAACGCGCGCCGCGCGTCGGCGGACACGCCCGAACGCGGCACGGCCGGCGGCAGGCGCGGCAAGGGGGGGAGCACGACGCTCATCGGCGGGATTCGGGACGACGGAGAAGGACCACCAGTCTGCCACGCGGCTGTGGATTCACGTCACCGGCGGGTCGGGCTTCGGCCCGACTCCCGGGAAGGCCGGGATGAATCCCGACCCGCGTCGCATGGCCTGCCGAATCCCGGCTCTTCAGGCATCCGGCCAGGGCGTGAGGATCTCGAAGCCGCCGGCGGTGACCGCGATGGTGTGTTCCCACTGGGCCGAGAGCGAATGGTCCTTGGTGACCACGGTCCAGCCGTCGGGCAGCTGCTTGGTCTGCGGCTTGCCGGCGTTGACCATCGGCTCGACGGTGAAGGTCATGCCTTCCTTCAGTTCCACGCCGGTGCCGGGCTTGCCGTAGTGCAGCACCTGCGGCTCGTCGTGGTAGACCTTGCCGATGCCGTGGCCGCAGTACTCGCGCACCACGCTGAAGCCCGCCGCCTCGGCGTGCTGCTGGATCGCGTGGCCCACGTCGCCCAGGGTGGCGCCGGGACGCACCGCGCGGATGCCGCGCATCATCGCCTCGTGGGTGGTTTCCACCAGCCGCTTCGCCAGCACCGAAGGCGTGCCCACGAAGTACATGCGGCTGGTGTCGCCGTGCCAGCCGTCCTTGATGACGGTGACGTCGAGGTTGACGATGTCGCCGTCCTTGAGCACCTTGCCGGGGCTGGGGATGCCGTGGCAGATCACGTGGTTGACCGAGGTGCACAGCGTCTTGGGGAAGCCGTGGTAGCCCACGTTGGCCGGCACCGCCTTCTGCACGTTGACGATGTGCTCGTAGGCCAGCCGGTCCAGTTCCTCGGTGGTGACGCCGGGTTTGACGTGCTCCTTGAGCATGGCGAGCACTTCGGCGGCCAGCTGGCCGGCCACGCGCATGCCTTCGAGGTCCGTGGGGGATTTCAGGGTAATGGCCATGATCTCGCCTATATGGCGGCACAAACGCTGCAGATCCAGCGACTTGCCGCGTCGCCGGCGTACCGGCTACAATTGCACGGTTTTGCAGGCTGCATCCGTCGTCATCGACGCCGCCGCCGCGCAAAACGAGACGGGATTGTAACCGCCATGCGGTACAAGCCCAAACCAACGCCACACACGCATCGGCACCGTTCTTCGGGGTGCCGCGCGCAGCGTTCGCTGCCGCGGTCGAAGCCGGGGATGCGTGGAGGTCCCAACCCCCGGGCCACCTGAAAAGGCCCACTGCAAGGAGTTACACCATGGCTCAAGTCACCATGCGCGAGATGCTCGAAGCCGGCGTGCATTTCGGTCACCAGACCCGTTACTGGAATCCGAAGATGGCGCCGTACATCTTCGGCGCCCGCGGCAAGATCCACATCATCAACCTCGAGAAGACCCTGCCGCTGTTCACCGACGCGATGAACTTCCTGTCGGGCCTGGCGCAGAAGCGCGGCACCATCCTGTTCGTGGGCACCAAGCGTTCCGCCCGCGAGGCGCTGGCCGAAGAGGCCGCCCGCGCCGGCATGCCCTTCGTCACCGCGCGCTGGCTGGGCGGCATGCTCACCAACTTCCGCACCGTGAAGCAGTCGGTGGCCAAGCTCAAGGAACTGGAAGCGGCCGAGACCGACGGCAGCTTCGAGAAGCTGGTCAAGCACGAAGTGCTGGCCCGCCGCCGCGAGCGCGACAAGCTGCAGGCCTCGCTGGGCGGCATCAAGGACATGAACCGCCTGCCCGACGCGCTGTTCGTGATCGACATCGGCCACGAGGACATCGCCGTGCAGGAAGCCAAGAAGCTCGGCATCCCGGTGATCGCGGTGGTCGACACCAACTACAACCCGGAGCTGGTGGACTACGCGATCCCCGGCAACGACGACGCGATCCGCGCGATCCAGCTGTACGCCCGCGCCGCCGCCGACTCGATCCTGGAAGGCAAGGCCGCCGCGCCGACCGCCGCCCAGGGCGACGCCGACGAGTTCGTCGAGCTGGACGAGGAAGGCAACCCGGTCGCCAAGGCCGAGCGCAGCGAGCGCAAGCCGTCCGCCCCGCGCCGCGATGCCGCTCCCCGCAAGGGCAATGGCGCCCCGCGCCGTGAAGGCGGCCGCGACGGCGCCCGCGCTCCGCGCGACGCCAAGTAAGCCGGTCGGCGGCGGGCAACCGCCGCCGCAGCGACATGGAGTCCGGTCGGCAGAAACGTTCGAGGCGAAAAGCTCGTCCTGTGAGGGCAGATTTTCGCCGGTTCGCCGGCCCATAGTGGTTCTATGGGCCAAGAAGCGGCGGGAATATGCACCGCAGGGCGGGCTTTGCAGCCCGAGCGGCTTCTGCCACCCGGACTCCGAAGCCCATCCCGGCGTCGTGGCGTGGCCCGCCACGACGCCACAAGCATCCGAGGAATACCGATGAGCAATATCTCCGCCCAACAGGTCAAGGAGCTGCGTGAGCGTTCCGGCGCCGGCATGATGGAATGCAAGAAGGCGCTGGTCGAGAACAACGGCGACATCGAGGTCGCGATGGAGTGGCTGCGCAAGTCCGGCCTCGCCAAGGCCGACAAGAAGGCCGGCCGCGTGGCCGCCGAAGGCCGCATCGTCGCCGCCCAGGCCGGCGGCAAGGCCGTGCTGGTCGAGGTCAACTGCGAAACCGACTTCGTCACCAAGAACCCCGACTTCGTGAAGTTCAGCGACACCGTCGCCGAGGTGGCCCTGAAGTCCGGCGCCGCCGACATCGACGCGCTGAAGGCCGCCGCCTACCCGGGCGCCGCCAGCGTCGAGGAAGGCGCCAAGGCGCTGGTCGCCACCATCGGCGAGAAGATCGAAGTGCGCCGCATCGCCCGCGTCGAGAGCGACGGCACCATCGGCAGCTACATCCACGGCGGCCGCATCGGCGTGCTGGTGGCGGTCAAGGGCGGCTCCGAGGAGCTGGCCAAGGGCATCGCCATGCATGTGGCGGCGATGAATCCGCCCTACGTGAAGGCCGAGGACGTCCCCGCCGACTTCATCGCCAAGGAAAAGGACATCGCGCTGGCCGCCATGTCGGACAAGGAAAAGGCCAAGCCGGCCGAGATCCTGGAAAAGATCGTCGCGGGCAAGATCAACAAGATCGTCTCCGAGGTCACCCTGGTCGGCCAGCCCTACGTGCTGGACACCAACGTCACCGTGGGCGACGCGCTGAAGAAGGAAGGCGCCGACGTGGTCTCGGTGGTGCGCCTGGCCGTGGGCGAAGGCATCGAGAAGGTGCAGGAAGACTACCTGGCCGAAGTCGCCAAGGCCATGCAGGTCTGAGGGCGCGCGCGAAGCGGAGCCTGATTCGCCCTGCGAATCAGGCGAGTCAAAAAAGGGCAGGAGCCCTTTTTTGACCATCAGGCACGAACGCTCTTGCTCTGGGCTGTCAAACAGCCGAACACAAAAAAGCCGCGGACATCCGCGGCTTTTTTTGTATCCATGCATCGAGAGCAAGAGCGCCCTGCCTGATGCCGGAAAAGGGCCCCGGCCCTTTTCCGGCTCGCCTGGCCCGCGACGCGAGCCAGACTCCGTGCGATCGGGCCCTTCGGGCCCGATCGCACGTGCGCCCATCCCTGGTCGCAGGCCTCACCCGCGCAGCGCTTCCACCGTCGGCGCCACCTGCGTCTCGCGCCCCGACTCGCGACCGATCACCTCCAGCCGCAGCGCCAGTTGCGCCGCATCCGGCGCGCAAACCGTGGCATGCCCCACCTTGCGGCCGGCACGCGCCGACTTGCCGTAGTCGTGCCAGTGCGCGTCGACCGCGCGCAGCACGGGCGCCGGATCGGGGAGTTCGCCGATCCAGTTGAACATCGCCGACAAGCCGCGTGCGCCGGTGTCGCCCAGCGGCAGGCCGAGCACGGCGCGCACGTGGTTCTCGAACTGGCTGGCGTGCGCGCCCTCGATGGTCCAGTGGCCGGAGTTGTGCACGCGTGGCGCCATCTCGTTGCCGAGCAGCTCGCCATCCTGCACGAACAGTTCCAACGCGAACACGCCCACGTAATCCAGCCGTTCGGCCAGCGTGCGCGCCAGCGCGGTGGCACGCGGCTGCAGCGCGGCGATGTCGGGCGCCGGCGCCAGGCTCATCGACAGCACGCCGTCCACGTGCCAGTTGCGGGTCAGCGGCCAGGTACGGAAATCGCCGTCGCGACCGCGCACGGCCAGCACCGACAGCTCGCGCTGGAACGGCACGAAGGCTTCCAGGATCAAGCCATGCTTCGCCGCCTGCGCGCCCAGCGCGGCCCAGGCCGCATCGGCGTCGCCCAGCGACTTCAGGCGGAACTGGCCCTTGCCGTCGTAGCCCAGCCGCCGCGTCTTTAGGATGGCCGGCGCGCCCACCGCGGCCAGCGCGTGGTCGAGGCCGGCGCGGGTATCCACCGCCATGAATTCGGGTGTGCGCAAGCCGCACTCGCGGAACAGGGTTTTCTCGGCGAGGCGGTCCTGCGCCACCGCCAGCGCGCGCGGGTTCGGGAACACCGCCGCCCGCCCGGCCAGCCGCTGCGCGGTCTCGGCCGGCACATTCTCGAAATCGAAGGTGACCACGTCGACCTTGCGCGCGAAGTCTTCCAGCGCGGCGTAGTCGGTCCAGTCAGCCTTGATCAGCGGCGCCACCTGGCCGGCACAGGCATCGGCGGCGCTGTCCACCACCAGGGTGTTCACCCCGAGCGGGGCGGCTGCCAGCGCCAGCATGCGCGCCAGCTGGCCGCCACCAAGGATGCCGAGCACGGGCTGCCGCGACGCGCTCATGCACGTGGGTCCGGCTGGTCGAGCACGGCCTGGGTCTGCTTCGCGCGCCAGTGCTCCAGCGCCTGCGCCAGGCGGGGATCGTGCAGCGCCAGCACGGCCGCCGCGAGCAGGCCCGCGTTCACCGCGCCGGCCCGGCCGATCGCCAGCGTGCCCACCGGGATGCCGGCCGGCATCTGCGCGATGGAAAGCAGGGAATCCATGCCGTTCAGCGCCTTGGACTGCACCGGCACGCCGAATACCGGCAGCCGGGTCTTGGCCGCCAGCATGCCCGGCAGGTGGGCGGCGCCGCCGGCGCCGGCGACGATCACCTGGATGCCGCGATCGGCCGCCTGTTCGGCATAACGGAACAGCAGGTCCGGCGTGCGGTGGGCGGACACCACCTGCACCTCGTGCGCCACGCCCAGTTCGGTCAGCACCCCGGCGGCGTGCTCCATGGTTTCCCAGTCCGAACGCGACCCCATTACCACGCCCACCCGCGGCGTTTCCGTCGTTGCTGTCATGGTCCGACCGCCCAAAAGTGGTTATTGTACGGGCTTTCCGGACCCGCAACGATTTTGCCCCATGGACAAGCGCCTGCTCGACATCCTGTGCTGCCCGGTGAACAAGACGCCGGTGCGCCTGCTCGGTCGCGCCGAGATGGACGCACTCAACGGTGCCATCGCGGCCGGCGGCGTGGTCACGACGGCCGGCAGCCCCGTGCGTGAACGCCTGGCCGAAGGCCTGATCACCACCGACCGCAAACTGATTTATCGTGTCGACGACGGCATCCCCGTGATGCTGCCCGAAGAAGGCATCGGCACCACCCAGTTGAACGATTTCCCGGCCAACCCCTGAAGCGTTCCCACGCCCCGAACCCTCGTTGACGGACTGACAATTCGCCTGCAGGACGTCCCAGCGCCAAAGACAGCCTCCCGGTGTGGCCATGAACGAAGCCTTCGAACCACCCAAGATCGTGCCCCTTGCACCCCGCCTCGACGCTTCGGGCGAGCGCGTGGGCGAACTGCTGAACGCCGTGCGCAGCATCGCCGGCAAGCGGCTACAGCAATGCCTGGGCCACCTGTTCGAGCATGTGGACGACGCGCTGTTCGACCTCGCCGAGAAGGCCGAGAACAACGCCACCCAGACGCACTACTTCGACGGCATGCGCGAAGTGCGCAAACGCCGCCCGGCGGTCGAGCGCAACTTCCTCACCACGGTCAACCGGGAACTGGGCGGACTGGCCGGGCGGGCCGCACCCAACGCGCCCGCGCCGGCGATGGCCGAGCTGTCGCTGGTGGCCGACGCCGAACTGGAAGAGTCGCTGGCGATCACCAGCATGAGCAGCAAGCACGAGAGCCGGCTGGCGCGTGACCTGTTCGCCACCAACCAGCGCCTTTCGGTGATCTGCGGCGGCCGCAAGGTCGACGACGCCAGCAACCCGATCGCCCCGGCTGCGCTGTCGCAGGCCTTCCGCCAGGCACTGAAGGAGCTGGGCGCGGACATGCGCGTGAAGCTCCTCATCTACAAGCTGTTCGACCGCTACGTGCTGTCCACGCTGGAGGAGCTGTACGCCGAAGCAAACGCCGAGCTGGCGCGCGCGGGCGTACTGCCGCAGCTGCGCCCGGTGGCGCCGCGCGGTGCCACCGCCCCTCATGGCTCCGCGCAGGCGGCGCAAGCCGCTGGCGCCAACGTGGGCAGCGTCGGCACGGACGAGTTCGCCGACCCCGCTGCCGCCGAGTTGCTGCAGACCCTGCACAGCCTGTTCGTCGCGCGGCGCGGCACCAGCATGTCCCATGCCCAGGTCGGCGGCGCCGGCGGACCGCCGCCTTCGAGCAACGAACTGCTGGGTGCGCTCAGCGTGCTGCAGACCCAGCTCGCCGCCACCGCCATGCCGGTGTCGTCCATGGCCGCCGAGGCCGGCAACCTCGAGCGCGACATGGTGGCCCAGCTCAAGGACCAGCTGCTCGGCCAGCTCGGTGCATTGCGTGGCGCGCGGCCCAGCCATGTCGCCAGCATCGACGAGGACACCATCGACCTGGTCGGCATGCTGTTCGAGTTCATCCTCGACGACCAGACCCTGCCGGCCGAGATGCAGGTGATGCTGGCGCGGCTGCAGATTCCCTATCTCAAGGCGGCCATCCTCGACCGCAAGCTGTTCGCCCACCGCCAGCACCCGGCGCGCCGCCTGCTCGACGCGCTGGCGGAGCAGGCCAAGGGCTGGTCGCCGGAATCCGATCGCGACGGCCGCCTGCACGACAAGGTCAAGAGCATCGTCGACCAGCTGCTGCACGAATTCGACGACGATCTCGGCATCTTCGAACGGCTGCTGCAGGACCTGCAGCAGTTCCACGAACTCAACCGGCGCCGCTCCGAACTGGCCGAGCAGCGCGTGGCCGAGTCCACCCGCGGCCGCGAGAAGCTGGAGCAGGCGCGGCGCCGCGCCGCCCGCGAGATCGTCGAGCGCATCGACGGCCGCAAGCTGCCGCCGCTGGTGCACGAAGTGCTGGCGCGCGCCTGGGCCAACCACCTGGTGCTGGTGCTGCTGCGCCAGGGCGAGGATTCGGCCGAGTTCCGCGACGGCCTGCGCTTCGTGGACGACTTCATCGCCAGCACGCGGCCGCCGCAGGACGCCACCGCGCGTCAGCAGCTGCGCCACCTGCTGCCCGGCATCGAGCGCGCGCTGCGCCACGGCCTGGCCAACGTGGCCTTCCAGCCGCAGGACATCGAGCGCCTGCTGGCGCAGCTGCGCGACTGGTACGGCCAGCAACTGGGCGAGCCGGCGCGCGACACCGCGCCCGCCGCCAGCAGCGTCGCCGCGATACCGGAAAGCATCCAGCCCATCGTCGTGCCGGCCGCCGAAGAAGAGGACGAGCTGCCCGGGGAAAGCGTACCGGTCGCCACCGACAGTCCCGAGTGGCAGCAGGTGGAGGCGTTGCAGCCCGGCATCTGGCTGGAGTTCCAGCTGCCCGACGAACCGATGGTGCGCGCCAAGCTGTCGTGGATCAGCCCGATGAGCGGCCGCTACCTGTTCGTCAACCGGCGCGGCCTGAAGGTGGCCGATTACGCGCCGCAGGAACTGGCCGTGCTGCTGGCCGGCGGCCACGCCCAGGTGCTGGCCACCAACGCGCTGTTCGACCGCGCTATGAGCGCCATCGTCAGCCGCCTGCGCCAGCCCGGCGCCCCGGACGCGGACAGCGACACCGAATGAATGCCAGGCTCCCGTTCGACCCGCCGGATACCGAACTGATCGCCGCCGATGTGGAACGCGCCTTTGCCGAGGACTTCGGCAAGGGCGACGCCACCGCCGAGCTGCTGCCGCCCGACGCCAGCGCCGAGGCCGCGCTCACCTGCCGCGACGACGCGGTGATCGCCGGCATCCCGTGGTTCGACGCCTGTTTCCGGCGCATGGATCCGGCCGTGCGCATCGCCTGGCAGGTGCACGACGGCGAGCGCGTGGCGCCCGGCACGGTGATCTGCCGGCTGGCCGGCCACGCCCGTTCGCTGGTGAGCGCCGAACGCTCGGCGCTGAACTTCCTGCAGCTGCTGTCCGGCACCGCCACCGCCACCGCCGCCTGCGTGGCCGCGGTGGCCGGCACCGGCACGCGCGTGCTCGACACCCGCAAGACCGTGCCCGGCCTGCGCCTGGCGCAGAAGTACGCGGTGCGCTGCGGCGGCGGCCACAACCACCGCATCGGCCTGTACGACGCGATCCTGGTCAAGGAGAACCACATCATCGCCGCCGGCGGCATCGCCGCGGCAGTGATGGCGGCCCGCCGCCTGCACCCCAGCCTGCTGCTTGAGGTCGAGGTGGAAAACCTGGACGAGCTGCAACAGGCGCTCGCCGCCGGCGTCGACCGCATCATGCTCGACAACTTCACCGTGCCGCTGATGCGCGAAGCCGTGCAACTCACCGCCGGGCGCGTGCCGCTGGAGGTGTCCGGCAACGTCGACCTGGACACCATCGGCGAATACGCCCGCACCGGCGTCGACTACGTCTCGGTGGGGGCGCTGACCAAGCACGTCCACGCGGTCGACCTGTCGCTGCGCCTGCGGCTGGGCTGAAGACAGCTGCAGGAGCGGCTTCAGCCGCGACCGTCGGAGTGGAATCGCGGCTGAAGCCGCCCCTGCGCCCGCTCCTGCGGCTTGCGCGCCACCCCACCCGCCCACACACTGCAGGCATGGACAACGTGGACGACCTCCTGGTACTGCTGGCGCTGATCGTCGCGGTCGGGCTGTGGCTGAAGCTGAGCGCGGCGCGCGAACGCGCGGGCGCCGAGGCGCGGCAGCAGTGCGAGCGCCATGGCCTGCAGTTGCTGGACGAAACCGTGGGCCTGCGTGCGCTGCGCCTGCGTCGCGTGGCCGGCCAGCGCCGGCTGGAGCGCTGCTACGGCTTCGAGGTGAGCATCGACGGCGCCGACCGCGAGCAGGGATCGCTGTGGATGCTGGGCGACGCGATGAGCGAACTGCGCCTGCCCACGGTCGTGCTCACCCCATCGGAGTCCCCGGCGCAGGATCGGATCACCGGCATGGAATCACGGCACGCACCGACCGAGTCGGGGGCCGATCGCCATGACGAAGCCGCGCCCGGCGGCAACGTGATACCGCTGCGGCCGCGCCGGCGTTCCGGCGGCGGCGACACGCTGCATTGACGACAGCTGTCGCGGCTGAAGCCGTTCCTACTTGATGACTCGCAGGAACGGGGCGCCACGCTTCGGCTTGTCGTCGCCGGCGCTGCCCTGGCCGGACGGCGGCTCGTCCGGCGCGGGCGCGGGCGGCGGCGTGTCGCCGCCTTCCTCCTCGGCCGGGAACATCATGCCCTGCCCGTTCTCCTGGGCGTACAGCGCCAGTACCGAGCCGACCGGGATGCGCACCACGTGGCTGACGCCGGAGAAGCGCGCGGAGAAACCGATCCAGTCGTTGCCCAGTTCCAGGTTCGCCACCGCACGCATCGCGATATTCAACACCACCTGGCCGTTCTTGATGACCTGCGGCGGCACGCGCACGCCTTCGCCGGAGGCGTCGATCAGCAGGTACGGGGTCAGGCCGTTGTCGCTGATCCAGTCATAGATCGCCCGCAGCAGGTACGGGCGGTTGGAGCTCATCGGGTGGGTCGCTTCGCTCATCAGGGTCGCATGGCCTTTTCTTGCTCGGTCATGCTGCGCGCAAAACCCTGGCTGTGGAAGAGCCGCTCGCCGTAATCGACGATGGGCTTGCCCTCGCGGCCCAGGTCCACGCCCAGCCACGGCAGCCGCCACACCACCGGCGCCACCAGGCAATCGGCCAGGCTCATCTCGGGGTTGAGGAAGAATTTCGCGGCCTTGAACAGCGGCAGTGCGGCCAGCAGGTGGGCGCGCAGGCGCTTGCGCGCCGGCTCGGCGGAACGGCCGCCGGCGCAGATGGTGTCGACCTCGGTCAGCCAGTCCTTTTCGATGCGCACCGCGGCCACGCGCAGGCGCGCGCGTGACAACGGATCGATCGGCATCAGCGGCGGATGCGGGTAGCGCTCATCGAGGTATTCGCACACCACGCTGGCGTCGTACAGGGTCAGGTCGCGGTCGACCAGGGTGGGCGTGGTGCCGTAGGGATTGAGGTCGAGCAGATCCTCCGGCGGCTTGCCCGGGTCCACCAGCACCCTCTCGTAGCCGACGCCCTTGGCGGCCAGCACCAGGCGGGCACGGTGACACTGGATGTCGTCGGCCGTGGTGTAGAGGGTGAGTGCGGTACGCGAGCGGGCGCTTGGAACCATGCGCGATATTCCCTGTTGCGGTTGCACGGATGCGGCGGCCGGGGCCGCCGCATCCGATGGGTATTTCCCCCGGGCTCAGTGGACGTCTTTCCAGTATTCCTTCTTGAGGAAATAGGCCAGCAGGGTGAACAGCGCCAGGAACAGCAGCACCCAGACGCCGTAATGATGCCGCTGCAGGGCCGCCGGTTCCGAAACGTACTCCAGGAAATTCACCAGGTCACGCGTCGCCTGCTGGTACTGCGCCGGGGTCAGCTTGCCGGGATGGGCCAGCTCGAGCTTCTCCACCGCGTCGCTGCCGGGCTTCGTCACCGCGGCCTGCTGGCCCTGCAGCTCCCACAGCGGGAACGGCATCGCCGCGTTCGGCAGCGTGGTGTTGTTCCAGCCGATCGGGCTCTTCGGGTCGAGGTAGAAGGTGTTGAGGTAGGTGTAGACCCAGTCGGCGGTCTTCGCGCTCACTTCCAGCGACAGGTCCGGCGGATCCTTGCCGAACCACTTCGTCGCGTCCTCCGCCGGCATGTGCGAGATCACCGGGTCGTCGAACCTGGCGCCGGTGAAGTCGAGGTTCTGCATCACCTGCTGCTCGGTGAGCCCGAGGTCGTCGGCGATGCGCGAGTAGCGCATGTACTTCAGCGAGTGGCAGCCCACGCAGTAGTTGAAGAACAGCTTGGCGCCGCGCTGCAACGAGGCCTGGTCGCGCACGTTGGAGCCCGATGCCATCAACTGGCCGCCGTCCTCGGCCCGCGCCGCGGGCTGACCGGCGAGCAGCAGGCCCAGGGTCAGCGCGACCGCGGGAAGGATCCGTTTCATCAAGAGCGTCGGCTTAGTCATGCATCGTCACCCGATCCGGAACCGGCTTGGTCTTTTCCCAGCCGAAATAGGTATAGGCCCACAGGAACGCGAAGAAGCCGAAGTAGACCAGCGTCATCGTGCGGCCGAACGCGTTCTCCCAGACGGTCAGGTCGACATTGCCGAACCAGGCCGGGATCACCTCCGCGGTGATGCCCGCGCCCACCGCGCCGAGGCCGAAGAACGCGATCACGAACAGCGTCAGCGCCACCTTGTAGCCGGTGCCGCGGTAGCGGATCGACTTGACCTGGCCGCGGTCGAGCCACGGCAGCAGGAACAGCACCGCGATCGCGCCGAACATCGCCAGCACGCCCCACACGGCGGTGCCCGCGAACGACGGGATCATGCGCACGATCGCGTAGAACGGGGTGAAGTACCACACCGGCTTGATCTCCGCCGGGGTGATCAGGTTGTTCGCGGCGATCGAGTTGTCGTGTTCGAGGAACCAGCCGCCGAAAGTCGGCGCGAAGAAGATGATGAAGGCCGCCACGATCAGGAAGAAGCCCACCCCGGCCAGGTCCTTCACCGTGTAGTACGGGTGGAACGGGATGCCGTCGACCGGCGCCGTCGGGCTCCAGCGGTTGCCCCTGGGGCCGTGCTTGACGTCGACGCCGTCGGGGTTGTTCGAGCCCACCTCGTGCAGCGCGGCCAGGTGCAGCACCACCAGCAGCAGCAGCACGATCGGCAGCGCGATCACGTGCAGTGCGAAGAAGCGGTTCAACGTGGCGTCGGCGGGCAGGAAGTCGCCCATGATCCACTCGACCAGGTGGCTGCCGATCACCGGGATGGTGCCGAACAGCGACACGATCACCTTGGCGCCCCAGAACGACATGTTGCCCCACGGCAGCACGTAGCCCATGAAGGCCTCGGCCATCAGCACCAGGAAGATCAGCATGCCGAGCAGCCACACCAGCTCGCGCGGCTTCTTGTACGAGCCGTACATGATGCCGCGGAACATGTGCAGGAACACCACCACGAAGAACAGCGAGGCACCGGTGGAGTGCATGTAGCGGATCAGCCAGCCCCACTCCACGTCGCGCATGATGTACTGCACCGAGTCGAACGCTCCCGCCGCGCTCGGGTTGTAGTTCATCGTGAGGAAGATGCCGGTGACGATCTGGTTGACCAGCACCAGCAGCGCCAGCGAACCGAAGTAGTACCAGAGGTTGAAGTTCTTCGGCGCGTAGTACTCCGTCATGTGCTTGCGGTACACGGGCGCGAGGCCCGGCGCGCGCTCGTTGACCCAGTCGCCGATGCTCGAGAATACGTTCGCCATCACGCGGCCCCCTGCGGATCCACGCCGATCTGCACGGTCGTGTCGTCAATGAAGTGGTACGGCGGGATCTCCATGTTCTTCGGTGCCGGCACGCCCTGGTACACGCGGCCGGCCATGTCGTAGCGCGAATGGTGGCAGGGGCAGTAGTAGCCGCCCTGCCAGTTCGGGTCGAACGGCTCGGGCTTGATCTCGCCCACATAGTTCGGCACGCAGCCCAGGTGGGTGCAGATGCCGACCATCACCAGCCACTCGGGCTTGATGGAGCGCGTCTCGTTCTGTGCGTACTTCGGCTGCTGGGCGGCGGAGGCGCCGTCGGACTTCGGGTCGACGAGGCGCGGATCCTGCTTCGGCAGCGCCGCCAGCTGCGCCGGCGTGCGGTTGACGATGAACACCGGCAGGCTGCGCCAGCCGACGATCAGCTGCTGGCCGGGTTCGATCTTCTTGAGGGATTGGGTGACCGGTGCTCCGGCGGCCTTGGCGCGCGCGCTGGGTTCCCACGACTTGATGAAGGGCACGGCCGCCGAGACGATTCCCACACCACCAACCACCGAGGTGGCCGTCGTGAGAAACCGGCGGCGGCCATGATCGACGACTTCGTTCGCCATCAGGCTCTCCGGTACTTGATGCGTCAGGAAGGGCTTTCGCCCCAGCAAAGATTTGGAACCCCTGAAAATCGCGTTAGTCTAACGTCAGCCCCTACACCGTACAATAAAAGTGCCGCGGCGTATCGACGCTCCCTGTCGCCAGCCTACCCTACCGTTTGCCCGCCCGTCACGGATTGCAGCACGACATGAAACATGCCGCCGGCACGCTCGCCTTCCTTGCCCGCTGTGTCGTCATCGGACTCGCGGCAGCGTTCGTGATCGGCCTGTTCTGGCCCGCCAGCGGCGAACGGCTGCGCGCCAGGCTGGGACTGCCTGCGGTGCCGGCCGCAGGTGCACCGACAGTCGGTGCCCCTGCCTCCTACGCCGATGCGGTCGCCGCCGCGGCGCCGTCGGTGGTGAACATCTACGCCGACAAGATCGTCAACGAGCGGGCGATCAAGATGTACGACAACCCCATCCTGCAACAGTTGCTCGGCGGCACGCTCACCACCTACGCGCGCAAGGAGCAGACCCTGGGCTCGGGCGTGATTGTCAGCGCGCAGGGCTACGTGCTCACCAACTACCACGTGATCGCGCACGCCACCGACATCCAGGTGCTGCTGTACGACGGCCGCGTGGCCAGGGCCACCGTGGTCGGCTCGGACGAGGAGACCGACCTGGCCGTGCTGAAGATCGAGGCCGGCAACCTGCCGGTGATCCGGCTCGCCGACGCGAAGCCGCGCCCCGGCGACGTGGTGCTGGCGATCGGCAACCCGCTGGGCCTCAACCAGACCGTGACCATGGGCATCGTCAGCGCGGTGGGTCGCCAGTTGAACCCCTCCAGTGCCGAGGACTTCATCCAGACCGACGCGGCGATCAACCTCGGCAACTCCGGCGGCGCGCTGGTCAACGCCGAGGGCCAGCTGGTGGGCATCAACACGGCGCTGATCGGCAAGGCCGCCAATGCCGAGGGCATCGGCTTCGCGATCCCGGCAGGCACCGCCAAGCGGGTGCTCGACCAGATCGTCGCCACCGGCCACGTGGTGCGCGGCTGGCTGGGCGCGGACTACAGCTTCGTGCCGGTGGCCGCCAACAGCGGCCTGCCCGCGGCGGCGCGCGGCGCCCAGGTCACCGACGTCTACCCCGGCAGCCCCGCCGCGCTGGCCGGCATCCAGCCGCGCGACATCCTGCTGCGCATCGGCAGCGACGACATCCGCGACCCGTCCGACCTGCGCCGGCGCGAAGCGGCGATCAGGCCCGGCACCACGGTGGAGCTCTCCGGCCTGCGCAACGGCAGCCCGTTCCACGTCACGGCCACGCTGACCGAACGCCCGCCGATGAACGTGGACGCCACAGCCGGCAACGGGTAGGAGCGGCTTCAGCCGCGACCGGCCGACGAATCGCGGCTGAAGCCGCTCCTACGCTAAACCCTACCCGCGCCGCGCCGACGCCAGCGGCGGGTGCAGCGCCGCCTCGTAGCGCTTGCGCAAGGTGTCCACGCGCTGCACGTAGACCTGGGTCTCCGCGTACGGCGGCACGCCGTTGTAGCGCTGCACCGCGCCGGGACCGGCGTTGTAGGCGGCGGCGGCCAGGTGCTCGTTGCCGCCGAAGACGTGCAGCAGCAGGCTGAGGTAGCGCGCGCCGCCGCGGATGTTCTGGCCGGTGTCGAACGCGTCCAGCACGCCCATGTCGCCGGCGGTGCCCGGCATCAGCTGCATCAGCCCCTGCGCGCCCTTGAGCGACAGCGCGCGCGGATTGAACGCGCTCTCGGCGTGGATGATCGCGCGCAGGAAAGCCTCGTCCACGCCGTACTCCACGCTGGCCGTGCGGATCGCGTCGGCATAGGCGGTGAGGTTGAGCGGCACGCTGCCCCAGTGGATCGTCGAGTGCAGGTTGCAGGCGAAGCAGGTGGCGATGTAGCTGAACAGCATCGTCGCCGCATGCGCGTTGCGCCCGGCCGGGCGGATGTTGGTGTATTCCACGCTGCCGTCGGCGCGCACGATGCGGTACACCGCGCCGCGCAGCACGCGGTCACCCGGCGTCGTGGCGGGCGGCAGGTCGGGCAACACACCCGCGCCGCCGCTCGACTGCTGGTAGGTCCAGTGCCCGCGCAAGGCCGCCGGCACGGTCGCCGCCGCCACGGCTGCAGGAGTCGCCGCGGCCGGTGGCAACGGGTCGGCTGGCAGCAGTTTCGCGCTGCTCAGCACGCTGCCCCGCACCGCCACCAGCGCGGTCCGCGCGGCGTCGGCCTGCGGCCGGGTACCCACGACTGCGCCTTGCAAATGCTGCAACGAGGCCGCGGGCACGCGCCGCGCCGGCGCACCGTAGCTGCCCAGTTTGCGGCAGGCGTGGTAGCCCGCGGGGCTGCCGGTGAACACCGCCTCGCCATTCGCGCCGGTGCAGCGATACAGGTTGCCCGCATGTGCCGCAGGCAGCCACAGCGCCCCTGCCAGCAAGGCACAGCCCAGCGCGATCCGCCGCGGGATCGTGCGGGATGGCGGGGAGCCTGCGATGGGCCGGCCGGCACTCCCCCCGTGGCGTACGGCACTGGACATGGCGGCAGTGTGCCGTCGCGCGACTCCCGCGCCAAGAGCGGGCGCGCCGTTTCGTGCGGCATGCACGCCCGGAGGCGCCCCCAAGTGCCTGATCCGCCAGGCATGCTTGCTGGCAGCGGTCGGTGCGTCGGCGTAAACTACGCGGTTCGGCGCCATCCGCGCCGCGCTTCGCGCAACCACGGTATCCAGCACCCATGAGCGGCAAACTCTTCATCAAGACCCACGGCTGCCAGATGAACGAGTACGACTCGGCCAAGATGGCCGACGTGCTGAAGGCTTCGCACGGCCTGGAGCTGACCCAGGACGAGACCGAGGCGGACGTGATCCTGATCAACACCTGCTCGATCCGCGAGAAGGCGCAGGAGAAGGTGTTCAGCCAGCTCGGCCGCTGGAAGGAGTTCAAGCAGGGCGGCAAGCCGGTGCTGATCGGCGTGGGCGGCTGCGTGGCCTCGCAGGAAGGCGAGGCGATCATCAAGCGCGCGCCGTTCGTCGACCTGGTGTTCGGCCCGCAGACCCTGCACCGGCTGCCCGAGCTGATCGAGGCCAAGCGCGAGACCGGCAAGCCGCAGGTGGACATCTCCTTCCCCGAGATCGAGAAGTTCGACCGTCTGCCCGAGCCGCGCGCCGAAGGCCCCACCGCCTTCGTCTCGATCATGGAAGGCTGCTCCAAGTACTGCAGCTACTGCGTGGTGCCCTACACCCGCGGCACCGAGATCAGCCGCCCGTTCGACGACGTGCTGGTGGAAGTGGCGCGGCTCGCCGAACAGGGCGTGCGCGAGGTGAACCTGCTGGGCCAGAACGTCAACGCCTACCGCGGCCCCATGCACGACGGCGGCATCGCCGACCTCGCCGTGCTGATCCACGCCATCGCGCAGATCGAGGGCATCGGCCGCATCCGCTTCACCACCTCGCACCCGCTGGAGTTCTCCGACTCGCTGGTCGAGGCCTACGCCAGCGTGCCCAAGCTCGCCAACTTCCTGCACCTGCCGGTGCAGGCCGGCTCGGATCGCATCCTCGCGGCGATGAAGCGCGGCTACACCGCGCTGGAGTTCAAGCAGAAGATCCGCAAGCTGCGCGCCGTGCGCCCGGACATCTGCATCAGCTCGGACTTCATCGTGGGCTTCCCCGGCGAGACCGACGAGGACTTCGGGAAGACCATGCAGCTGATCGACGACGTCGGCTTCGACCAGAGCTTCAGCTTCATCTTCTCCGCGCGCCCCGGCACGCCCGCCGCCAGCCTCGCCGACGACACGCCGATGGCGGTGAAGCACCAGCGGCTGGAACGCCTGCAGGCCGCGATCAACGCCAACGCGAAGAAGATCAACGAGGCGATGGTCGGCACCGTGCAGCGCGTGCTGGTGGAAAAGCCGAGCACCAAGAACCCGCACGAACTCGCCGGCCGCACCGAGAACATGCGCTACGTGAACTTCCCCGGCGACGCGCGCATGATCGGCCGCTTCGTCGACGTGCTGATCACCGACGCCATGGCCAACTCGCTGCGCGGGCGCGTGCACGCGCTGGCCGAGGAAGCCGCCTGAGATTTACTCCCTCTCCCCTCCGGGGAGAGGGCCGGGGTGAGGGGCCAACCTGGCCGCACGCTCCACAGCTTTTCGCAAGACCATCCCCTCACCTCAATCCTCTCCCCGGAGGGGAGAGGAAGCCAAGAAGCATGACCCCAGGCCCCACCGAACGCGATTTCGCCCTCGACCCGGAAGACAACGCCCGGCTCGCCAGCCTGTGCGGCCCGTTCGACGAGCACCTGCGCCAGATCGAGCTGCGCCTGGGCGTGGAGATCGACCACCGCGGCAACCTGTTCAAGGCGATCGGCGAGGAAGCCTCCGTGCGCACGGCCGAGAAGGTGCTGCGCGCGCTGTACGCCGTCACCGAGAACGAAACCCTGAGCGGCGCGAAGATCAACCTGCACCTGGCCGAATCCGGCGTGGACGTGCTGGCCGACGACGCCGGCGAAGGCGCGCAGGAAGTCGCCATCAAGGTCAAGCGCGGCGTGATCAAGGGCCGCGGCGCGAACCAGGCGCGCTACCTGCACGCCATCGCGCGCCACGACATCAACTTCGGCGTGGGCCCCGCCGGCACCGGCAAGACCTACCTCGCCGTAGCCAGCGCGGTGGAGGCGCTGGAGGCGAACCGCGTGCAGCGCCTGCTGCTGGTGCGCCCTGCCGTCGAGGCCGGCGAGAAGCTGGGCTTCCTGCCCGGCGATCTCAGCCAGAAGGTCGACCCCTACCTGCGCCCGCTGTACGACGCGCTGTACGAGATGCTCGGCTTCGAGAAGGTCGCCAAGCTGATCGAGCGCAACGTGATCGAGATCGCGCCGCTCGCCTACATGCGCGGCCGCACGCTCAACGATTCCTACGTGATCCTCGACGAGGCGCAGAACACCACCGTCGAGCAGATGAAGATGTTCCTCACCCGCATCGGCTTCGGCTCGGTGGCGGTGATCACCGGCGACGTCAGCCAGGTCGACCTGCCGCGCAACATCCGCTCCGGCCTGCGCCACGCGGTGGAAGTGCTGCGCGGCGTGGACGGCATCAGCTTCACCTTCTTCACCTCGCGCGACGTGGTGCGCCATCCGCTGGTGGCGAAGATCGTGCGCGCCTACGAAGCGTTCGAGCAGCAAGACGAGGCCACCAAGTGACCCCTCGCCGCCCCGGGAAACCGGCCGTAGGAGCGGCTTCAGCCGCGATGCTCTGCCGCGACGACCACGGAACCAGGGCATCGCGGCTGAAGCCGCTCCTACAAGAGCAGGCGGTAGTGCACGTGGGCTACGCGGTGCCGCGCGTCGGCATTCCCGCATCCATCAGCTTCCGCCGCTGGGTCGAAGCCGCGCTGCACGGGGCGAAGCGGCGCAAGGCCACCGAGCTTTCCATCCGCATCGTCGGCGCCGCCGAGGGCCGCGCGCTCAACCGCGACTACCGCGGCAAGGACTACGCCACCAACGTGTTGTCCTTCGAGGCCGAGCTGCCGCCCGGCGTGAAGCTCCCGCTGATCGGCGACATGGTGATCTGCGCCCCCGTGGTGGCACGCGAAGCGGCCGAGCAGGGCAAGCGCGTGCGCGACCACTGGGCGCACCTCACGGTGCACGGCACGCTGCACCTGCTCGGCTACGACCACGTCGTGGAAGCGGAGGCCGAGACGATGGAGGCGCTGGAGACGCGCATCCTCGCCGGATTGGGCATTGCCGATCCCTACGCGTAGGCCGGGTGCAACTCCGCCGCAAGACCTTGTGCCCTGAATCGTCACGGGTTTTCCGCTAGACTCGTGCTCCCGCCCGCCCCCGGGCAGTTGCAACCCGAGTAATGAACGACGACCCCGGCAGTACCAGCGGCCCGGCCCATCGCACCTGGTGGGATCGACTGGGCCACCTGTTTTCCGGCGAGCCGCGCAACCGCGCGGAACTAATCGACGAGCTGCGCACCGCCCAGGTCAACGGCCTGCTCGGCGCCGACACCCTGCCCATGCTGGAAGGCGCGCTCAAGGTCACCGAACTGAGCGTGGACGACGTGATGGTGCCGCGCGTGCAGATCGTGATGATCGCCGCCGACGCGCCGCTCCAGGACATCCTCGCGGCGGTGGTCGAATCCGGCCACTCGCGCTTCCCCGTGCACGGCGAGGACAAGGACGAGATCCTCGGCATCCTGCTGGCCAAGGACCTGCTGAAATACTTCGGCAACGGCGCCGACTTCGACATCCGCGCGATCCTGCGGCCCGCCGTGCTGATCCCCGAATCGATGCGCCTCAACGTGCTGCTGGCCGAGTTCCGCCGCAGCCGCAACCACATGGCGCTGGTGGTGGACGAGTACGGCGGCGTGGCCGGCCTGATCACCATCGAGGACGTGCTGGAGCAGATCGTCGGCGAGATCGACGACGAGCACGACGACGAGGAGGAGCCGGCGCTGATCCACGCCCAGGCCGATGGCTCGTGGCTGGTCAGCGCGCTCACCCCGATCGAGGACTTCAACGAGGAAGTGGGCGCGGCGTTCCCCGACGAGGAATTCGACACCATCGGCGGCCTGATCACCGCCGAGTTCGGCCACCTGCCCGAGGCAGGCGAGGAAGCCGGCGCCGGCGAATTCCTGTTCCACGTCACCGAAGCCGACGACCGCCGCGTGCAGCAGTTCCGCGTGACGCGCCGCGAAGCCTGAGAATGGCGGCGCGGCCCGCAGGAGCGGCTTCAGCCGCGATGCTCTCGTCCCTTGCACCACCACGCAAAAGGCATCGCGGCTGAAGCCGCTCCTGCCGGACAGCCGGATTACCCCATGCGCCCGATCCTACGCATTTTTCTGTCACTGACCGTGCTGCTGGCGTGCGTAATGCCGCACGCCCACGCCAGCGTCGCCAATGCCCCCGGCGCAAACCTGGAAGTCGCACTGGTCACCTACGGCCCGGGCGACGTCTACTGGGAACGCTTCGGCCACGACGCACTGGAACTGCGCGATACCGTCAGCGGCGAGGCGGTGAACTTCAACTACGGCGTGTTCGACTTCAACGAGAAGAATTTCTTCCTCAACTTCGCACGCGGCCGCATGCACTACCTGATGGACGCCGAGCCCACCGGCGACGAGGAGGGCTACTACGTGCAGGTGGGCCGCTCGATCACCCGCCAGCGCCTCGCGCTCACGCCCGCACAGGCCGCCGCGCTGCGCGATTTCCTGTTCTGGAACCTGCGCCCCGAGAACGCCGGCTACAACTACGACTACTACGTCGACAACTGCACCACCCGCGTGCGCGACGCGCTGGACAAGGCGTTGGGCGGCATCATCAAGGCGCATCTCGCCGCGCAGGCCGGCGGCATGAGCTACCGCCAGCAGACCGACCGCCTGATGAGCGCGCAACCCTGGCTGATGCTGCTGCTCGACCTCGGTCTCGGCCCCTACGCCGACCAGCCGATGAATGCCTGGAGCGAAAGCTTCCTGCCCTACGAGCTGCAGGCGAACCTGCGCCGCATCCGCGTGCCCGACGGCCACGGCGGCACGCAGCCGCTGGTACAGGACGAACAACTGCTCTCGCCCAACCGCCTGTCGGTGCCACCGGCGCAGGCGCCGGATCTGCGCCGGCCGCTGGGCGCGGCCGGGCTCGCCTTCGCCCTCCTGCTCGTGGCGACCGCGCGCCGTGCGCGACGCGTCCACGCCCTGTTGGCAACGCTGTACCTGATCGCCGCCGGACTCGCCGGCCTGCTGCTGCTGGTGCTGTGGACGCTCACCAGCCACCACTCCGCGTGGGCCAACGCCAACCTGCTGCTGTTCAGCCCGCTCGCCTTCCTGCTGCTGCGCACGTCATGGCGCGCGCGTCGCGGCCTTGCGCCCACGCGTTTCGCCAATGGGGTGGTGGTGCTGCAACTGCTCGCCGCGCTGGCCGCCGTGCTGCTGCACCTGCTCCCCGGCACCGTGCAGCAGAACCAGCCGTGGATCCTGTTCGCGCTGCCGGTGTGGCTGGCATTGGCGTGGAGCTTGCGGCAGGCGGCTCCTCCAGCTTCATTCGCCGGAGCGGCTTCAGCCCGGGGATGAGGGTTCGTTCATTGCCCGGCATCGACCGGCACGGCATCATGCAGGCATGATCGCGTCGACGTCCGCCGTGCCCGCACCCTCCGACTCCGCCATGGTGGTCAACTGCGTCGCCTACCGCAGCGACGGCAGGCGCATCGGCGACGTGGGCATCGATGCGATCAGCGACGTGCTCAAGGAACCGGACACCTTCGTCTGGGTCGGCCTGCACGAACCGGATGCCGCCCTGCTGCTGAAACTGCAGGAGGAATTCGGGCTGCACGACCTCGCCATCGAGGACGCGCAAGGTACCGCCCACCAGCGCACCAAGATCGAGTCATACGGCAATTCGCTGTTCATCGTGGTGCAGACCGCCCAGCTGGACGGCGGCCACATCGCGTTCGGCGAGACGCACATCTTCCTCGGCCCGCGCTACCTGGTCACCGTGCGCCACGGCGCCTCGCTCTCGTACGCGCCGGCGCGGCGCAGCTGCGAACACTCGCCCAACCTGCTCTCGCTGGGGCCGAGCTACGGCCTGTATGCCGTGCTCGACTTCATCGTCGACAACCTGCTGCCGATCGTGCGCGACTTCCGCGAGGAGCTGCAGAACCTGGAGCAGGACATCTTCGCCGCCAGCTTCAACCGCGACACGGTGCGCCGGCTGTACGACATGCAGCGCGACCTGATGACGCTGCGCCTCGCGGTGTCGCCGCTGCAGGACGTGATCAGCCAGCTCGTGCGGCTGCACCCGCAGCTGATCCCGGACGAGCTGCGGCTCTACTTCCGCGACGTGCACGACCACGTGACGCGCGTCAACGACACCATCAACGCCATGCGTGAAATGCTCACCGCGGCGATCAACGTGAACCTCTCCCTGGTCACCTTCGGCCAGAACGAGGTGATGAAGAAACTCGCCGGCTGGGCCGCGATGCTCGCCGCCCCCACCCTCATCACCAGCTGGTACGGCATGAACTTCCAGCACATGCCCGAGCTGGACAAGCCATGGAGCTACCCACTCATCATCGGCGTGGTGGTTTGCGTGGTGGGTGGCATCTATATCGGGTTGAAGCGGGCCAAGTGGTTGTAGGGGTGCCACTCGTCCGGCCTCCCCTGCAAGCAGGGGGAGGAGAGGCGCGAAGCCTCATGCGAGGAAAAGCGAAGCAACAACACCACGCGGCCGACCCCTTCCTGCCTGCAGGAACAGTGCTCTCGCTCCCTCTCCCGCTTGCAGGGGAGGGTGGGGAGAAGGGCGCTCTTCACTCTTCCCGCGACTCCAGATATCGCCACACCTCCTCCAGTACGGCATCCGTGCGCAGCAACACGTCGTCATTCCAGAAGCGCAGCACGCGATAGCCCGATGCCTCGATGGCACGCGTGCGCTCCGCGTCGTAGCCCACCGCGTCGAGATGCTGCCCGCCATCCAGCTCCAGCACGAGCCGGGCCGGGATGCAGGCGAAATCCACGATGTAGCCCGCGAGCGGATATTGCCGGCGAAATTTGAGGCCAGCGAGCTGCTCGCCACGTAGATGGCGCCATAGGTGCCGTTCGGCGTCGGTGGCGGCATTGCGCAGCTGGCGTGCACGTTCCCATTTCCGTTGCATGGGCAGTCCTTGCCATGGGCGAGCGAGAAGCTTTACCCCCTCCCGCCCTCCCCCTGCAAGCAGGGGGAGGAGATGGCGTGATCCCCGCAAGCAGGGGGAGGAGATGGCGTGATCCCCGCAAGCAGGGGAAGGGGGTGGCGTGCGTACTGCTTGCAGGAGGCTGATGCTCCGCTTTTACTCCCTCCCCTGCCTGCAGGGGAGGGTTGGGGTGGGGTGCCTTCGCTTATTGCTTGGCCGCTGGCTCCGCCGTCCACTGCTTCAGCCATGCATTCACCGTGTCGTGCCACAGCACGCTGTTGTGCGGCTTCAGCACCCAGTGGTTCTCGTCCGGGAAGGTGAGGAACTCGCTGGGGATGCCGCGTCGCTGCATCGCGGTGAACGCACCCAGGCCCTGGGTGATGGGAATGCGGAAGTCATGGCCCGAATGCACCACCAGCATCGGCACGCGCCAGTCCTTGACGTGGTCGAGCGGGTTGAACTTCTCGTAGTTCGCGGGCACCTCGAACTGCGGACCGCCGTTCTCGTGTTCCTCGAACCACAGCTCCTCGGTGGCGTAGTACATCATGCGCGCGTCGAACACGCCGTCATGGTCGACGAGGCACTTCCACGGCTGGTTCCACACGCCGGCGATCCAGTAGGTCATGTAGCCGCCGTAGCTGGCGCCCAGCGCGCAGGCGCGGTTGCCGTCGAGGAAGCTGTACTTGTCCAGCGCGGCCTGCCAGCCCAGTTTCAGATCCTGCAGCGGCTTGCCGCCCCAGTCGCCCGAGATGGAATCGGTGAACTTCTGGCCGTAGCCGGTGGAGCCGTGGAAATTGATGGTGACCACGGCGAAGCCCTGCCCCGCGTAGGTCTGCGGGTTCCAGCGGTAGCTCCAGCTGTTGGTCATCGCGCCCTGCGGCCCGCCGTGGATGATGAAGGCCACCGGGTACTTCCTGCCGGGCTCATAGCCCACCGGCTTCACCACGTAGCCCTGCACCGCCTCGTCGTTCCAGCCCTTGAAGGTGAAGAACTCGAAATCGCCTTCGCGCGCGTTCGCGAGCATCGCGGCGTTGTAGTGGGTGACCTGCCTGAGATCCTTGCCGTCGGCGTGCACGGTGTAGAGGTCCGCCGGGTGCTTCAGGTCGTCGCGCGCCAGCAGCAGGCGCGAGCCGGCCAGCGAATAGGCGCTCACTTCGCCGTTGCCCACCAGCTGCCGCACCTTGCCGCTCGCCGCATCCACCGCGAACAGCGGGTGCTGGCCATTGTCGTCGGCGGTGACGTAGAGCGTCCTGCCGTCGGCGGAAATGCCCATGCCGCCCGGCGAACGATCCCATTGCGGATCGACCTCGTGCTTCGCGCCGGTGGCGAGGTCCAGCGCCATGATGCCGAAGCGGTCCGCCTCGAAACCCGGCACCTTCATCGCCAGGTAGTACAGCGTCCTGCCGTCCGGCGAAGGCACCGGATACGCGTCCCACGCCTTGTTCCCGGCGGTGAGGTTCACCGGCGCGGCGGAGCCGTCGGCCGGCACCTTGTAGATGTCGAAGTTGGTCGACCACGGCTCGCCGTGGCCCGCGATGCGCACATCGAAATACACCGTCCTGCCGTCGGGCGAGAACGCGAACTCGCTGTCGTCGCCGAACGGCTTGCTGGGAATGTCGCCGTCGATGCCGCGCGAGAGCAAGGTCGGCTCGGCCGGCAACTGGCCGTTCGCACCGAAGCGCGCCAGGTAGAGCTGGTTGCGCGTGCCGTCGGCCCAGGTATCCCAGTGCCGCACGAACAGCTTCCTGTAGATCGTGCCGGTGGCCTTGTCCGCCGCGCGCCTGTCCTGCTTCCGCCTGGTGCAGGCCAGCGTGCCGCAGTCGGTGAACACCGCGTAGGAAAGCAGCACGCTCTTGCCATCCGGCGACAGCTTGTACGCCTGCACGTCCAGCACGCCATGGCTCACCTGCACCGGCGCCTTGTGGCCGGCGAGATCCAGCCCGCCCTCGCCCGCCGCGAAATCCAGCCGCCACAACTGCGCCACGCCATCGGCCGGCGCCACGTAGTAGACGCTCTTGCCATCCGGCGCCCAGCGCGGCGAGGAAGCACCCTTCGCCGCCACCGTCACCGGCCGGCCGTCATGCGACAGGTCCAGCACCGCGATCGCATTGACGCCCTTGTTCGCCGCGTAGTCCGTGCTGCGCACGCCGAACGCCGCATAGCGCCCGTCCTGGGACAGCTGCGGATCGCTCACCCGCTGCATCATCACCAGGTCGCGCACGTTGAACGGATGCGGCGCGTGGTCCACGGTGATCGCGGTATCCACCGGCGCCACCGTGTCGGTATCCGCCGCCAGCGCAGGCGACGCCGCCAGCGCCAGCAGCAGCGCGGCCGTCAGGGCCTTCTTCATGGTCGTTCCCCGGGGTGGTTGGCAATCGGGCAAGGTAAGCACACGAGGGGGATGGCGCAAGCCAAGGACCGTTGAAGGTCACCTCGAACCCGCTCGGGCAGCACCCCGGGCGGGGTCGCTCTCCGCCCCATGCCGGACGGCCCGCATCAACCCAATCGGCCGCAAGCTGACAATTTGCGTCACTTGCTGCCCCAATTGACCACGCCTCGCGAAGCATCCCGAGTGCCACCAGGCGCACGGAATCCAGTCCTCGCACTACCGGTGGCGGCCTTTCGTGACCGCATGCACAACACACAAGCGCCGCGACATGAGGCAATATGCCCGCGGTGGTCGTGGCATGCTCAATGCTTCGATTCCGCCAGCTTCCTGGTCGTTCCTGACCATGTCGTGATGGGGTTCGATCCCGCCTAGGGGGTATCGGGGCCGGAACCCAGGGGGCCACAACAGCTAGCTAGCCAACAGAGGAACCACCATGAAGACCATGCAAAAAGGCTTCACCCTGATCGAACTGATGATCGTGGTCGCGATCATCGCGATCCTGGCGGCCATCGCCGTGCCGGCCTACCAGAACTACATCATCCGCTCCAAGGTGACAGAGGCGCTGTCCGCCATCGACATGGCACGCACCGCCGTGGCAGAAACGGTCCAGTCGACCGGTGCCGTCCCCGGTTCAAACACTTCGGCCGGCCTGCCGGCCACAGCAGCGAGCGTAGCCTCTCAATATGTTTCCAACTTGCAAGTCACCGCGAACGGTGTCATCACCGCCACGGTCACCGGCACGAACAGCGAAGCAGATACCAAGACCGTCGTCTTCACGCCGTATTCCAACGGCGCTGCCCTTGCCGCCGGCACCCAGGTCACCGGCCCGATCACCTGGAAGTGCGCTGGTGGCACGGTGCCGACCAAGTACCTCCCGGCCAGCTGCCGCTGATCGTTGTCACACCGTAATACCTCGAGGGGCCGCATTTTTGCGGCCCTTCTTTTTGCGAGCGAAACGCAGTGCCGGAGGTGAAGGATGGAACCCCTGCCATGCCGACCGTTTCGCTAACATGTTGTCATTCGCTTGCCGGATCACCCCGATGCACATGAATGAACGCACTCGCCCATGGTTGCCCTGGCTGATGCTGGCGCTTGCCGTTGCCGCCACAGCGGCCGTGTACTGGTCGGGGCTGTCCGGCGACTGGCTGTTCGACGATTACCCCAACATCGTGGACAACCTCGGCGTGCAACCGACCCATGCGGATCTTGCCTCGCTGGTGAATGCAGCGTTGTCGTCACCCGCCAGCGAGTTCAAGCGGCCGCTGGCATCGTTGAGCTTCGCGCTCAACTACCTCGCCGGCGGGCTCAATCCATTCGGCTGGAAGCTGACCAACCTGGTCATCCACCTGCTGAACGGGCTGCTGGTTTTTGTGCTGGCGCGGCTGTTGGTCGCCGCAGCCAACGCGCCCACCCAGAGAGGCCCCAGTCGCAATTCTTCTGCAGTCGCTGTCGAAGCTTCCGTAGCGGGCGTGACCGCAGCACTGATCGCCGCATGCTGGATGCTGCTGCCGATCAACCTCACCGGCGTGCTGTACGTGGTGCAGCGCGAAGAGAGCATGGCGAACCTGTTCGTGCTCGCAGGGCTGATCGGCTATGTAGTGGCACGTTGCCGCATGACGGCTCCGGTGGCGCCGCCGTCAACCTCCAAAGGAAGGCGGTGGCGCGAATTCTGGCTGTGCGCTCTCAGCATCACCGTTCCGGCCGCCGTGGGCGTGCTGGCCAAGGAAACGGCGGTGATGCTGCCGCTCTACGCGCTGCTCGTCGAATGGGCACTGTTTCGCTTCAGTACCAGCAACAGCACTGCACCCGACCGCCGCATCATTGCTCTGTTCGTACTTGTGCTGGCGCTGCCCATGGTCGTCGGGCTTGCATGGCTGCTACCTGGCGTGCTGAATCCGGCGGCCTGGGCCACCCGCGATTTCACGCTAGGCACGCGACTGCTCAGCGAGACACGCGTCGTGGTCGGCTACCTAGTCGACACCTTGCTGCCCACGCCGCAAGCGCTTTCGTTCTACCACGACAACTTCCGCATCTCGAATGGCTTGCTTGCACCGTGGACTACGCTTGCCAGCATCATCACTTTGATTGCACTGGTTGCCGCGGCCGCATGGCTGCGCCCACGGCAACCATTGGCGGCGCTCGGCATTGCACTTTTTCTCGGCTGCCAATCGCTCACCGGCACCATCCTGCCGCTGGAACTGATCTACGAGCATCGCAACTATTTCGCCAGCTTCGGGTTGATGTTGGCACTTGTACCGTTGCTGGTTGTGCGCGCGGGACAGCCCATGCTGCTGTCGCGCCGCTTATTGCTGGGTGGCTTGCTGCTGCTGTGGGCAAGCGAAACGGCGATGACTGCGACTGCATGGGGCAATCCGCTGCTGCTCGCCGAAACCTTGGCTGCGCGCGCACCCGATTCGCCGCGTGCCCAATACGAACTGGGCCGCACCTGCATCATCTACTCGCATTACGACCCAGCCTCCCCCTTCACCAAGCTGGCCTATGCTCCGCTGGAACGCGCCGCCGCTCTGCCCGATGCATCGATACTCCCAGAGCAGGCGCTGATTTTCATGAACTCGCGCATGCACCTGCCGATCAAGGATGCGTGGTGGAACAGCCTGATCGGCAAGCTCAAGGCACACAAGCCGGGAGTCCAGGACGAAAGCTCGCTTGCGGCATTGACCAAGTGTGTGCAGGACAACCTGTGCAATCTGCCAATCAACCGCATGGTGGACGCCTTCCTGGCCGCACTTTCGCACCCAAATCCTGATGGCCGCCTGCTTGCCAACTACGGTGATTATGGCTGGAACGTGCTCGGTGACAGGGACCTTGGTCTGCGGATGACCGAGGAAGCCGTCAAGGCCGCCCCTGCCGAGCCAGCCTATCGCATCACCTTGGTACGGATGTTCGCGGCTCTCGGCAGGAAGGACGACGCGCTCGATGCCATCAAGCACCTTGAACCCTTGAATTATGGCGGTCGCCTCAACAGCACGCTGGCACAGTTGCGCACACTTCCCGGGCTGCAGTGAACCACGCCGCCGCCACTGCGTCTTATCCAGATCCAGCGATCATGCGAGTCCTGCTACTCAGTACGTCTTATCCCTGCGACGAGTCGGACTGGCGCGGCGTATTCATTCGTCACATGGTCAACGCCCTGGCACGATCCGACGATGTTCGGCTGAGCGTATGGGCCCCGCCGGGGAAATTGCCCGCCACCGTGCAATCAGTCACGACAGAAATGGAAAGGCACTGGCTTGCGCGACTCATGTCATCCGGTGGCATTTCGCATCTCATGCGGCAAGGACGCGCCAAGGATTTCCTGGCACCCGTCGCCCTGCTGCGCATGTTGGCCTCGGCTTATCGCCGGAATCCGGCCACCGATGTCTACCATGTCAACTGGCTTCAGTGCGCACTGCCATTGCCTGAGGATGGCAAGCCCGCGCTGATTACCGTGTTGGGCAATGATCTCAAGCTATTGCGACTTCCTCTCATGCGCCGGGCGCTGCGCCGGACCATGCGCCGGCGCAAGGTGACCATCTGTCCGAATGCGGAATGGATGGTGGAGCCGCTGCAAGCAGCATTTGGCGATATCGCCGAAGTGGTGCCGGTTTCCTTCGGTATCGATCCACGCTGGTATGCCATAGATCGGAATATCCATGCGCAACCTGTCAAATGCTGGCTGGCCGTGACTCGTCTGACTGAAGACAAGCTCGGCCCGCTCTTCGAATGGTCCAGAGAGCATTTCCAAGGTGCAGAGCGCGAACTGCACCTGTTCGGCCCCATGCAGGAGAACATGGAGATACCGAACTGGGTGCACTATCACGGCGCAGCGACGCCGGAGCAGTTGGCCGCCGAGTGGTTCCCGCATGCCTGCGGCCTCATCACGTTGAGCCGGCACGCGGAAGGGCGACCGCAAGTCATGCTTGAAGCCATGGCCGCAGGGTTGCCCATCATTGCTTCGCGCATGCCCGCACACGCTGGCATCGTGGATGACGAAGCAACCGGCATGCTTTGCGACGACTCGAACGAGTACGGCCACGCATTATGTCGGCTGGAGGACACCGACACCAATCGCCGATTCGGCGAAGCTGCACGCAATTGGGCGTTGCGCGAATTCGGCACTTGGGACGACTGCGCCGGGCGCTACACTCGCATCTATCGAAAGCTGCTCGGGGACGACGGCATTGCGTGACTCCATCCTGATCTTCGGTGCAAGCGGCTTTGTCGGGTCCGCATTGACTCGCGCGCTCGCGGAGCTCGGCGAAAGGGTGATCGCGGTCAGCCGCCGGCCGCCGAACCTGCACATGGAGAACGTGGAGGTCGTCACCGGCGAATTGAGCCAGGCCGATCATTTCCTGCCCCTGCTCGAACGCAGCCGGGTGGTGGTTCACGCCGCCTCATGCTCGACACCTGGTAGCTCGGCGGGTCGTCCATTGGAAGAGTTGCAGAACAACCTGCATCCACTGCTGGCCATGCTGCAAGCCCTGCAATCCCTTCCCCGGACAGATCTGCTTTATCTGTCCTCCGGCGGCAGCCTTTACTGCACCGATCCCGGCGAGGTGGCGAGCGAGGGTTCCGCTATCCGCCCACGCTCCTATCACGGCGCAAGCAAGGTCGCCGCCGAGCATTTCATCAGCGCCTGGTGCAGCCAGTATCGTGGCCGGGCCACCATACTTCGACCATCCAACCTATATGGCCCCGGCCAGATGGAGCGCATGGGCTTCGGCATTATCCCGACCTGCATGGGCAAGATCAGACGCGGTGAAACATTGTCGGTGTGGGGTGATGGCACCTCGGTTCGCGACTATCTCTACATCGATGATTTCATCAAGTTGTGCGTCGCCGCGACAGAGCGGCCGATGCCAAACGGCTGCTTTCCCTACAACGCCGCCAGCGGCCAGGGCATCGGCCTCAACACCTTGCTCGACACCCTTGAGTTGGTTACCGGTCAGCATCTGCACCGGGATTACGATGCCAGTCGCGCCGTGGACGCTCCCCGCATCGTGATGAGCGCGAATTTGGCCAGGGAACAGTACGGGTGGAGTGCCACAACCTCCCTGCATGAAGGGTTGAAGAAGACATGGGCATGGTTCAATACCACGCAGCAGTGAATCGCCCGGAGGTTCCGATCTGCTCGGTATGCATTGCCAACTACAACGGTGCCGGGCTGCTCGCCGACTGCCTGGAATCCATATTGGCCCAGCAAGGCGACCACAGCATCGAAATCATTGTTCACGACGATGCATCGACAGATGATTCGATTGCCTTGTTGAAACAGCGCTATCCGCATGTCGAAGTAATCGCCAGCACACAAAACGTCGGCTTCTGTATTGGCAACAACCGCATGGTGGCACATGCACGAGGGCAGTATGTTCTCCTGCTCAACAACGATGCCGCGCTTGCACCCGACGCCATCTCGTGCCTGCTGGACGAAGCTGCACGAATCGGCGCGCAGGCAATCCTCACCCTGCCGCAACTGGACTGGGAAAATGGCACCCTGGTCGATCGAGGCTGCCTGCTTGATCCGTTCTGCAATCCCATTCCCAACCTCGATTCCAACAGGGATGAGGTTGCCTACGTCATTGGCGCATGCTTGTGGTGCCCGCGCGCAACATGGCACGAACTCGGCGGCTTTCCCGAGTGGATGGAATCGATCGGCGAAGACTTGTACCTGTGCGGGGTTGCACGTCTGCGCGGCATGCCTGTTCGCGCCTTGCGCAAAAGCCACTATCGCCACCGGCAGGGCGCAACCTTCGGCGGAAACCGCGCCGATGCAGGCCTCCGCACATCGATTCGCCGGCGCAGGCTGAGCGAGCGCAACAAGACGCGCGCGCTGATGGTCCTGACGCCGACCGTGCTGATGTGGCCGTTGCTCTTCGCGCATTTGATCGCGCTGATGCTCGAAAGTCTCGCGCTGTCGCTGGTGCGCCGCGACGGAGTATTGTTCAGCAAGGTGTACATGCCCGCCTTGCTGGTGCCATTCCGCGAATGGGCGGTGCTGCGCACGCGGCGCAACATGGTACAGGCCACGCGCCTGATCACGGCCGCACAATGGTTTTCGGCAGTGCGCTGGCGGTTGCGGAAAGTCGAGATGCTGCAGCGTCACGGCATGCCACACGTGTCCTGAGACTGGCGGCGGCGATTAACCCAACCGCCCATCTGGATACCAGGCAGCTCCACCATGCGATACGTCGCTTCGCATCCCACAAGCAGAACAGCGAGCAGTATCGCGACACACACGCACCAGCCTCCCAGGCCGCCGACGATCGGCACCAGCATCGAATACAAATTCTGCAAGCGCGAGCGCAGCAGCCAGATCACCAGCGGGTGCAGCAGATAGATGCTGTAGCTACGTTCACCGAGATAATGCATCAGCGGATTGCCGCGATGCGATTTCGCCACGCCACGCCATGTGCAAAGAAGTGCGAATGCGAGCCCCCAGATGATCTTGATCAGGGCCGCCCCTCCACGCAGCGGATACGATTCCGGCACGAGAAGCAGCCCTATGATGGCGGCAAGCGAGACGATCGGCGCGATCTGCCGAATCCGCCGACTTGCCGCGTGATCAGATAGCGCGATGCGATAAGCGAGGATGCCGAACGCAAAGAAGCACAAGTTCGATGGCACCATGAAGTTCGCCCAGCTGCCATACTCGCGGAACAACAGGATGCGATCCGCGCAAGTCGCAAGCATCGTAACAATAGACAAGACGATTGCAGCACGCATCGTACGCACGGTCAGTAGCAGCACCGGAAATATCGCGTAGAACAGCATTTCCACGCCAATGGTCCATCCCGCCGGCACCATGCCATCCTTTGGCAAGAATGCCGTGGTAAATGTCAGGTTCAAAAACACCTGCCACGGATCGACCACGCCGCCACTGGTCAGTCGCCAGCATACGACTAGCACCAGGATCAGATAGAACAGGGGTGCGATCCGCCAGAATCGTTTGATAAAGAAGGTCTTCGCCCATTGCGGTCGCCCGGTGTGGCGTTCGGTCGAATGCATCAGCGCAAACGCACTGAGTACGAAGAACAGGTACACGCCCTCGGCAAAATCGTTGGCCACGAAACGAAGCGATTCGGGCACCGGCACCGGCGTGAGTTGCGTGAAGTGGAACAGCACCACCGCCACCGCGGCAAGCCCACGCAAAGCGTGGATACCCGGAATCATGCGATCAACTGGCACAGTGCCCACGATGCGATCAACGGCAGCGCTCATCCCGCCTCCAACTTCGAGGCCGGCACGGCCTCCAGCACGATCTGGATCGCGAACAGACTCGGCCATACACGACCGAGAAAGCGCAGGGGCTCACGAATGAGCGCTGGATACTTGTGAAGCCCGACGTAGCCGTCGATTCGCACGACGCGCAGGCCCGCGCCTTCGATTAACGCGATCATCGAATCTTTCGTGAAGAAGCGCAGGTGCGTGCGATCAAGAATGCCGTAGTCCTTGTAGTCCCAGTGCCCCAACAAATGCGTGAGGCGATTGGCGGCGAAGGCGACGTTCGGCAACGACAGGATTGCGCGGCCATCAGGCTTCAAGCGCGGCACGAGGGCGGCAAGCGCGCACTCGGGATGAACGAGATGTTCGAGTACGTCGCCGAACAGCACGAAGTCGTAGGTTCGGCCGCCGGCTGGCGGCACGCCATCGTCGAGGTCTACGACATCAACGCGTCGATAGCCGGCCGCGCGTGCCGCTTCCGCTTGCGTCGCGTCGCGTTCGATGCCATCGACGATCGCTTGGCTCTCGCGCATCAACACGCGACCCAGCGTACCATTCCAACAACCGACGTCGAGCACCTCCGCTTGCGCCGTGTGCGCACGCACGGCGCGGACGAACACCGGATTTGCGTGGGCGTAGACATCGGTGATGGCCTCGCGCGTCATGCGCTCACCTTGCTCAGACCGAGCACCGTCGCGGTTGCATCGAGAAACGCGTAGCCGTGACGCTGATCCGGCTCGAGATGGCAACCTTCGGCCCACTCGTTCCAGGCATTGAGGAAAACGAGGCGCTGGTCGGGCACCCGCTCAGCCACACGCGACACAGCGTCATCGAGCCAGCGTGCATACTGCGCCGCATCGTGGTTTTCGATAATCGTCGCAGAAGTGCGGCGCACCGTGTTGTCCCAGCTGGGGAACACCACGGGGTACGTCGTGTCGTCCAGTGCGGGGCGAGCGACCGAGCGATCGACGTACGCGGCGTAGTCGACAATCGTGTTGAGGTTGCGCTTGCCGAGCCAACGGTTGTTGCGCAAGACGTCGTACCAAGATGTGGGCAGAACGCGCTGCAACAGCGACACCACATGACCTGTGGCGTTCTTCGCCGCAGGAAAATGCTTGCGATTGGGCTCGAACTCGACAACGCCATCGAACCCCTGCTCTTTCAGCGCAATGGCGTCGTGTGTCGAGAAGCCCGTGAGCACGCCGCAAAACCAGGGCTCCACACCGATCTTCTCCGCACATGCGTGTCGCCACTGCTGCAGCAGACGCGTGACATCTGGTATGTCTTCCGGTTGGTAGATCAGGAAAAGTGGATGCCCTCCAACTCGCACATAACGCGGATCGACGAATGCACGGCATAGCCAGTCGATGTGCACTGCATTGTCGGCATCGTCATAGTCCTGGAGCATCAACACATCGTGCTCGCGCCCGCTCCATGCGCGCGACCAAGTCTGGTTCCCCCAACACAGACAGAATGGAAAGTCGGGCTTGTGCGAGGCAAGGACCTCATCGAACGGTCGGTTCAGAAGCCGCTTGCCGCGAAACCAGTAGTGGTAATAGCAGAACGCCTCGATGCCAGCCGCGCGCGCCATATCGACCTGCTGCTGCCGGGTCTCCGCGACACGCAGATCGTAGAAGCCGAGATCCGACGGCAGGTGTGGCTGACCGTGCCCATTGAAGCGCGGTGTACCGGTGACGACATTGGTCCACTCGGTAAAACCCTTGCCCCACCACTCATCATTTTCCGGAATTGGATGAAACTGTGGCAAGTAAAACGCGATCGCGCGAGCGCGCGGAGCAGCACCACCAATGTCGGCATTCAGCGTCACCCATGTACCTCCCCTGCGTGCACGACCTGCAGGTTCGGTAGCGGGAACACGAGCGCACGTCCGGCATATACCGGATTGGCGAGAAAATGGCGCCGAAAATGCCACGGCAGCACCAGGAAATAATCGTACCTATGCGCCAGTACTTCGATTTCGTTTTGGATAGGAAGGAAGGTTCCCGGCGTCATCGCACCGAATTTATCTGGATTCACTTCACCAACTTCGGCGATATCGTTGATGGTAATGCCGCAGTACTGCAGCAATACGTTGCCCTTCGTCGATGCGCCAAGCGCGGCGACCGTCTTGCCTTCGGCCTTGGCCTTTGCCAAGAACGTACGCAAGCCATCACGCGATTCCATCGTACGGCGAGCGAAGTCCTCGAATGGCGCGAGCACGTCGAGCCCGCGCGCCTGCTCTTCGGCAAGGATACGTTTGATCTCGGGGCTTTCCCGCATGCCGGATGTCGACTTGGCCACGGTCACCGAGAAGCTTCCACCGTTGACGTCATTGAACTCGATGTCGACGATCGTGAAGCCGACGCGATCCGCCATCCACTTCACCTGCTTCAGCGCGTAGTACTCCAGATGCTCATGGCAGACAGTGTCATAAGACAGTGAATCGAGCATCGCTGGCATGTAGCTCTGCTCGAACACCCACACGCCGTCGTCGGAGAGAACATCATGCACGTCCTGCATAAAAACCATCGGCGACTCGAGGTCATAGAGCATCGAGAACGAGGTCAGCACGCGGACGCGCTTGCCAGGCCGCACTTTTCGCAACGTGCCGGCCGTGAAGAAATCAGCGCACAAATCGACGTGCGGCTTGTAATACTCACGAAACTTCGCGCCAGTGGGATCGATACCGAGAAGATCGGCGCCAAGCGATTCCGGATACGCACCAAGCGTCGTGCCATCATTTGCACCAACATCGACGACGAGATCGCCCGCACGTAACGACACCAGGCCGAGCACATGCTCGACCTTCGCATGCAGGTGTTGCACCATGCTCGCGTTGAGTCCGGATCGGTAACCATAGTTATCACCGTACATCTCGCCGAGATCGTAGGAATGCCCGAGTTGCAGCAATCCGCACGCTTCATCTCCCATGCATTTCACCAGCTTCAACGGGCCGGTGGTCACCCGCACATCACGCGAGCGTGGGAACACACCGGTCAGCATCTGTTCGCCGAGATCGAGAACCTGCTCAAGGCGGGTGTTGCCGCAAATGCGACAACGATTGATGGCTTGCATCATGACATCGAATCCTTGGGATCGAGGGAAGCGATCGACGCGTCGACCATCAGGTGCACCAGCGTCTCGAAATCCGTCGTCGGTCGCCATCCGAGGCGATCGCGGGTCTTCGTAGCGCTGCCCACCAGAGGACCGCGGGTATCGCGTCGCAGATCGGCAACGCTTTCCACGACCCAATCGCGATAGTCGAGACCTACGTGCGAGAACGCAACCTCGCAGAATTCACGCACCGAATGCAATATACCCGTGGCAACGACGTAGTCATCAGCCACGTCATGGGCGAGCATCAATCGCATTGCCTGCACGTAATCGGGGGCATAGCCCCAGTCCCGCCGCGCCTCGAGATTGCCCAGATGCAAGGGCTCCCTGCGGCCAGCCTGGATGCGTGCAACCGCATCGGCGATTTTGCGGGTAACGAAGGCTGATCCTCGGCGTGGGCTCTCGTGGTTATAAAGGATCGCGGAACAAGCGAACACGCCATGCCGTTCCCGATAAGCGCGCACTGTGGTATGCGCGAACAGCTTCGCTGCACCGTAAGGACTTTGAGGCCTGAAAGGTGTGGTCTCGTCCTGGGGCGCGTCGGTGGTATCGCCGAACATTTCGCTGCTCGACGCCTGACAGAAACGGATCGAACCGCCGGTCTCCGCGATCGCTTGCAGCATTCGGGCTACGGCGATTCCGTTGAACTCGCCAATTGCCACCGCATCATCGTACATACCCGCGCCGGTGGAGAACGCCGCAAAATTGTAAAATTCGAGAGGTTGAAGCGTGTGCAGCAGGCTGCGCAAAGCGGCGATATCAACGAAATCCCATTCAGCGATCTCGATGCCTTCGACGCGATGTACAGGCGCCGCGCGCCCTTGGCGCAGCAGCCCGATGACCCGACGCCCTTCCCCGCGTAGTTGCTCGGCAAGATAGCTGCCATCTTGCCCGCTGATGCCAGTGATGAGAACCGTGTTCACCTTAATAACCCACCAACCGTGCGACGGTACGTGCGACAAACGTCGCATGCGGACTGCGCGAGAGATCGTAGATGTTCATGCGTGCGTGGCGAGCAAACAGGCCGCAGTAGAGACTCGACACCGCGTTGGCAAGAACCGCTGGAGCACCCGCTATGCCGTACGACAACGCGCGCTTGAACAATGTCATCGGCCTCTCGACAAGGTAGCGTTGGTACTCTGCACGCGCATAACCACCGACGCTTCGGTAAAGCCACAGCTTACGAAGTTGTCGCCAAGGCTCCCGAGCGCAGATGCGCGACTTCGCCTGTGCCGACACGCTATCGAAGGACCACACTAAAGAGGGCCATTTGAACATCCATATCTCGAAGCCGCGGGGGGTCCACATCGCGTTGCCGTAACGGATCGAGATGAGCGGCTCAGCAATTAAACGCGTGCGGGGCGTGCGCCCCTGGAAGATCACTCCGACATGGATGAACAACGATCCGTAATAGGAGGCTCGATCACGCGACTGCCAGAAGCTGCGCAGCATGACAACACACCCGATGAAACTGAGGGCATGCGCTGTATCAACAAGCAACCGGTCCGCATCTTCGGGGGCGTATTCCGTGTCTACATGCTTGGCGACCAACGCATTACGCAGAGCGGCACCGAAATCCACGGTGCGCACTTCCGTGTTGATGACGACGAGCTCGACGCGACCATCCAATGCGGCGAGCACGCGATCGATGGCACCCGGCCTGAGCAGGTCGTCATCGGTCATCAGCCAGCAATATTCGCCATGGGCATGGTCAACAGCCTTGTCATAATCCTGGTCAACTCCGGAGTTGACCGGAAGCCGAATGTAACGCACACGCGGATCCGACTCGGCGTACCGACCCACGATCTCGGCAGTATTGTCCTTCGAAGCTCCATCAACGATCACGACTTCGACATCATCGTGCAACTGGCAAACGATCGTGTCCAGCGTCTCACCGATGAACGCACCGCGATTCAACGTCGCAATGCAGATGGACAAACGTGGCTGCATCAGGCGCTCCTGACAGGCATATTCGGCACGAACGCCTGAACTTGTACCAAT
Organism: Rhodanobacter geophilus; assembly: GCF_040812275.1. NCBI lineage: Bacteria > Pseudomonadati > Pseudomonadota > Gammaproteobacteria > Lysobacterales > Rhodanobacteraceae > Rhodanobacter > Rhodanobacter geophilus. Next base: position 135,425 of record NZ_JBFOHL010000006.1, read on the forward strand.
AATGACTCATCGGGAACGAGCGCGAATCCGTTCCAGCTAAGGCTTGGGAAATCCCATGCACACAAATTCCGCAGGTCAGCGTTTTGCAACGATATCGAAGCCTCCCCCTTCGCGTTCGCGAACGCGTGGGAAACGTACCGGCAGTTTTCGTAGCCAATCAGATTGTCGGTAACACTTCCCAATATGGTCACACCCTCATATTCCAGTTATGAAAGTCAGCGCCCGACAGGTGTGCGACGGCCGATCGCCATATCCACAACACGTCGAAGCTCTCCGGAAGAGAAACTGCCGGCAAACCCCAGTACGATCCCGGTCGATGCCGCGATCACACCGCACCCCAAGGACATCCATGGTGCGACGGCGAGCGTGCGACATACCCACGCACCGAGCAAGGCCGGCGCAAACGTGGCGATCAATGGTATCGATACGCTGCGCTTGAGCCACAGCCAACCCGCGAATCCCATCACCTCGCGGCCCGTCAGCCATGTCCCGATGAACAGGTAGAGGGCATTGAGTATCGCCCAACTCACCGCGCCGCCGATCGCACCGTATTTGATTGCGAGCGCTATCACCATAGGAACGGTTATCACCAGCAAGCCCGCGGCGATGAGAAACGCCAGTTTCGGTTTCCCTGCTGCGAGTTGCAGGCAATACGGGAAGACCATGATCCCGTTCAAGGCAGACCCGACGGCGAGCCAAGCCGCAAGTGGCGCGACGTCCGCGGCGACCTTGGCATCGCCAAGCCAAATTGTCACCATAGGTTCCGTCTGAAACACCACCGCGAATGCAAGCGCAAACAGTGAAGTAGAAAACAGCCGCGAAGCCGTGATGTAGAGGTACTCTAGCGATGACCGGTCCCCTTTCGCGATCAACGCTGAAAACTTCGGAAACAGCGTATTGAACGCTGGCGTCGTGAGAACTTGCAATCCACTGACGAGCAGCGCTGCCAGCATGTAATGCGCAAAGGACTCGAGCGTGACGACGCGACTCAACACGACCTTGTCGAATTGGGATACCAAAAGGCCGGCAATCACGACACCGCCCATCCATGCTGAGAAATGCCACACCCTCCGCAAATCACCGAAATCGTACGGCGCACCGAACTCACCTACGGCTCTCCACGCCAGTCCACGCAACACGAGCACCTGCAGCAACCCGAAGGCTGCCTGCACAACGAAGAATGCCTGGATGCTTCTAGCACCCCACGCAAGGACCGCGATCGTCGTGATTGCTGCGCAGATGTTGGTCGCCATGCTCGTCGCAGCTGAATGTGCAAGCCGATGCGCGCCAATCAGCGCCCCCTGGTAGAGACTGATGGGCCAACGGCAAGCGAGGTTCACACCCATCAGAGTGACAGCTTGCGTAACGGTCGATTCCGACAACGTTTTCGCGTGCAGCCAATCGGCACCAATCCACGGCGCGATCAGCGCAATGAGGGCGACGATCACGACAGCAACGCTGACATAGACCACACCCAACGTGCGCAACAACGATGCCGAACGCCGCTGCTGTCCCGTTTCCGCACCGTGTGCGATTTCGCGACTGACCGTTGGCGCGAGGCCCAGATCGAGCGCCAGCAGCACCGTCTGCAGTGTCGCGTAGAACCCGATCAGGCCATATGCCTCCATGCCGAGAAAACGCACGTAAAACGGTAGCGCGATGAGGCTGACCAACACGACAACGGTTGAGTTGGCCATCGCCGCAGCCATGTTCCACGCTAGGCGCATGCACGTTACTCGTTGAAGTCGTCAGCACGATAGCCGTGCCGCGTAATCAAGGCATCGCGCTGGGCAGCGCGCAGGTCGGTCTGCGCCATTTCGCGCACGAGTTCGTCGAAGCCAGTGGTCGGAAACCATCCGAGCTCACGCTGCGCCTTTGAAGCATCACCCAACAGGGTATCGACTTCCGTTGGACGGAAATAGCGCGGATCGACGGCGACAACCACCCGCCCTTGGTCATCCACGCCCTGTTCATCCAGGCCACTGCCCCGCCAAGTGAGGTCAATTTGCATCTCGCGAGCGGCCGCATTGACGAACTCGCGCACGCTGTATTGATGACCTGAGGCAATCACGTAGTCACCCGGCTGATCCTGCTGCAGGATCAGCCATTGCGCAACGATATAGTCGCGCGCATGCCCCCAGTCGCGCTTCGCATCCAGGTTTCCCAGATACAGGCACGATTGCAACCCGAGCTTGATACGCGCGAGGCCTCGGGTGATCTTTCGGGTGACGAAGTTCTCGCCACGCACCGGCGACTCGTGATTGAACAGGATGCCGTTGCTTGCATGGATGCCGTGTGCTTCCCGATAGTTCACGGTAATCCAGTACGCATACAACTTAGCCACCGCGTAAGGCGAGCGTGGATGAAACGGCGTGTTCTCGCCCTGCGGGGTTTCCTGCACCAGCCCATACATCTCGGAGGTCGATGCCTGATAGAAGCGGGTGCGCTGCTGCAGCCCGAGAATGCGAATGGCCTCCAGCAGGCGCAATGTGCCTAGCGCGTTGGTGTCCGCGGTGTATTCCGGCTGCTCGAAGGACACCGCCACGTGGCTTTGCGCTGCCAGGTTGTAAACCTCGTCCGGCTGCACCTGCTGCATGATGCGAATCAGGCTTGAAGAATCCGTGACGTCGCCATGATGCAAGAAAAAACGCACACCCGGGTCGTGCGGGTCACGGTACAGATGATCGATACGCTTGGTATTGAAAGAGGAGGCACGCCGCTTGATCCCATGAACCTCATATCCGCGATCAAGCAGAAATTCGGCCAGATAGGCCCCATCCTGACCGGTGATGCCGGTGATCAATGCGCGCTTTGTTGCAGGTCCCATTGACGGGCAATCCTTCTTAAATTGGGCCACCTTGGCCGCGTAACCATCATTGACTTTGCCGATAGATAAGGGAAGTTATCTGTTCCGATATCAACCCGATCAGAAATACGATTACTGATGCGCTCCACAACAAGGTACTGCCGTTGGTCAGGCGACCTTCGTGCTGGAAGGTCCAGGCATAATTTGCACAACCAAGCAGGAAGAACATCGCACTGGCTGGCACGAACAATTTGAGCGGCGAATACAGCGTGGCGATCTTGAAGATGATCAGCAAGAAACGCACACCATCGCGCAACGGCTTGATGTGACTCTTGCCCACTCGTTGCGCAGCCTTGATCGGCACATAAGCCACCGCATAGGCACTGCGAAAGAAAGCCATGGTGCTGGTGGTGGGATAGCTGAAGCCATTGGGCAACAAATGGAGGAACTCACGAAACTTGTCCGCGCGCGCGGCGCGGAAGCCGGAGGTGAGATCGGCCACGGCTTGGCCAGTCATGCGGGTGGCCAACCAGTTATAGAGCGTATTGGCAAGACCGCGGCCCACGCCGGCCTGACTGCCCCAGTCACGGGCGCCGACCACCATGTCGTAACCTTCGTCGAGTCGGGCCAGCAGGCGCGCGACGTCGGCTGGATCGTGCTGGCCATCGCCGTCCATGAAAACGAGGATGTCACCCTTGGCAGCGCGGGCACCGCGCTTGATCGCCGCGCCGTTGCCCATCGAGTACGGCGAACTGAGGCAATCCACGCCGGCTTCGGTGCAAACCCGGCGGGTATCGTCGGTGGAGCCGTCATCCACCACGATGATTTCGGCCCCGGAATAAGCAGCACGCAAACGCGGCAGCAAATCGGCAAGCGCAGGGGCTTCGTTCTTGGCAGGCAGGATGATGCTGAGGTGGTTCAACGGTCGGCTCCCCGAGTCATGGCGAATCATAACGTGAAGCAGACGTCACGACTGCGGCTCCGATCCCGTCGCACGTGATGACCTTCGGGGCAGACTGGGGTAGATTCGGCGCCAGAAGGACTCTGGGGGCCATCATTCCATGTCATCCGCAATGCAAACGCCACTCGTGGGCCTGACAGGCCTTGCGCGCCGGCTGGTAGCCGAGGGCTTGTTGCCGGAAGCCGATGCCCGCCGTGCCGTGCTGGAAAGCAGCCAGCAACGCGTCACCCTGACCTCGTGGTTGCTGGACAAGAACCTGGTGGACGGCCTGCGCCTGCTGCGCCTGGCCTCGCTGGAATTCGGCATGCCGATGCTGGACGTTGCCGCACTGAATCCTGCGCAACTGCCGGTCAACCTGGTCAGCGAGGCCCTGCTGACCAAGCATCGTGCGTTGCCGCTGTTCCGGCGCGGCAAGCGCCTGTTCGTCGGTATCGCCGACCCGATGCAACTGGACGCCCTGGAGGAGATCAAGTTCCACTCCAACTGCATGGTGGAGCCGATCCTGGTCGAGCGCAGCCAGCTCAACCGCACGATCGATGTCGCGCTGAGCAGCATGCACGACGTGATGCCCGACATGGGCGGCGACGACCTGGAGGGCCTGGAGACCGAGGGTGGTGACATCGAGGAGAGCGGCGGCGGCATCGATGCCACCGCCACCGACGACGCTCCCGTGGTGAAGTTCGTCAACAAGATCCTGGTCGACGCGATCAAGCGCGGCGCCTCGGACATCCACTTCGAGCCGTTCGAGACCCATTACCGCGTACGTCTGCGCATGGACGGCATGCTGCGCGCGGTGGCGAGCCCGCCGCTGAAGCTGGCCAGCCGCATCAGCTCGCGCCTGAAGGTGATGGCGCAGCTGGACATCGCCGAGAAGCGCGTGCCGCAGGACGGACGCATCAAGCTCAACCTCAGCAAGACCCGCGCGATCGACTTCCGCGTCAGCTCGCTGCCCACGCTGTTCGGCGAGAAGATCGTGCTGCGTATCCTGGACGGCTCGGCAGCGAAGATCGGCATCGAGAAGCTGGGCTACGAGCCGGACCAGCAGAAGCTCTACGTGGACGCCATCCACAAGCCCTACGGCATGGTGCTGGTCACCGGCCCCACCGGCTCGGGCAAGACGGTGTCGCTGTACACCGGCCTGAACATGCTGAACACCGCCGAGCGCAACATCTCCACGGTGGAGGACCCGGTGGAAATCCGCGTCGAAGGCATCAACCAGGTGCAGCAGAACGTGAAGCGCGGCATGACCTTCGCCAGCGCGCTGCGCTCCTTCCTGCGCCAGGATCCGGACGTGATCATGGTGGGCGAGATCCGCGACCTGGAAACCGCCGAGATCGCCATCAAGGCCGCCCAGACCGGCCACATGGTGTTGTCCACCCTGCACACCAACGACGCGGCGCAGACCGTGGCGCGCCTGATGAACATGGGCATCGCGCCGTACAACATCACCTCCTCGGTCACCCTGATCATCGCCCAGCGCCTGGCGCGCCGCCTGCACAGCTGCAAGAAGCCGCAGAACCTGCCGCCGCACGTGCTGCTGGCCGCCGGCTTCAGCCAGAAGGACATCGATGAAGGCCTGACCGTTTACGAGGCGGTGGGCTGCGACGAGTGCAACGAGGGCTACAAGGGCCGCGTGGGCATCTACCAGGTGATGCCGATGCTGGAGGAGATCCAGAAGATCGTCCTGCAGGGCGGCAATGCGCTGCAGATCGCCGAAGTGGCCAAGGCCGCCGGCATCAACGACCTGCGCGCCTCGGCCCTGCTCAAGGTGAAACAGGGCCTTACCAGCCTCTCCGAGATCGACCGGGTGACCAAGGATTGATCCAGGGGCTCCGGTAGGAGTGGCTTCAGCCGCGACGGGCAGGGAATCGCGGCTGAAGCCGCTCCTACGCCGCTCCTACAACCGCTTCTGCGGTGCTCCTTGCCCCTTTGCGCCAGCTGTGGCCGCCGCCACGGTTTCACGGCAGAGAAATGACGTAAGCTTCGGTACCAGAACGATTCCATGGCCTGAACGGCCCATGGGAACGCACCATCAGGGGGACAGCGCATGGCCACGGCATCCGCAACGGCAAAGAAGGACGCGCGCGCGGTCGGCGCCGAGCGCGCCGCGGTCAGCAAGCTCACCGTCTACGAATGGGTGGCGCTGGACAAGCGCGGCAAGCGCATGAAGGGCGACATGCAGGCGAAGAACGCCTCGCTGGTGAAGGCCGAGCTACGCCGCCAGGGCATGAACCCGCAAACGGTACGCGAGCGCGCCAAGCCGCTGTTCGGCTCCACCGGCAGCTCGGTGAAGCCGCGCGACGTGGCGGTGTTCAGCCGCCAGATCGCCACCATGATGACCTCAGGCGTGCCGTTGGTGCAGTCCTTCGACATCATCGCCGACGGCCAGAAGAACGTCCGCTTCAAGAACATGCTGCTGGACGTGAAGCAGGGCCTCGAAGGTGGCCAGGCGCTGCACGAGGCGCTGGGCCGCTACCCGGTGCAGTTCGACGAGCTGTACCGCAACCTGGTGCGGGCCGGTGAGGCCTCAGGCGTGCTGGACACCGTGCTGGACACCGTGGCCACCTACAAGGAACGCACCGAGGCGCTGAAGAAGAAGATCAAGAAGGCGCTGTTCTACCCGATCATGGTGGTGGCGGTGGCCTTCCTGGTCTGCATGGTCATGCTGCTGTTCGTGGTGCCGGTGTTCGCGGAAACCTTCCAGAACGCTGGCGCCGCCCTGCCCGCCCCTACCCAGTTCGTGGTCGCCGCCTCGCAATTCATGAAGAGCTGGTGGTGGCTGGTGCTGCTCATCATCATCGGCAGCGTGGTGGGCCTGGTGGCGGGCAAGAAACGCTCGGCGAAGTTCGCCCATTTCCTCGACCGCGTCATGCTGAAACTGCCGGTGTTCGGCAAGATCATGCGCGAATCGGCGATCGCCCGCTTCGCCCGCACCCTGGGCGTGACCTTCCACGCCGGCGTGCCTCTGGTGGAAGCGCTGGACTCGGTCTCAGGCGCCACCGGCAATGTGATTTACGGCGACGCCGTGAAGCAGATCCGTGATGACGTCTCGGTAGGCCACCAGTTGCAGCTGGCGATGCGCCAGACCAACCTGTTCCCGAACATGGTGGTGCAGATGACCGCGATCGGCGAGGAATCCGGTGCGCTGGACAGCATGCTGTTCAAGGTCGCCGAGTTCTACGAAGAGGAAGTGGAGAACGCGGTCGACACCCTGTCCACCCTGCTCGAACCCATGATCATGGTGATCCTGGGCGTGGTGGTCGGCGGCATGGTGATCTCGCTGTACCTGCCGATCTTCAAGCTGGCCGGTACCGTGGGTTGATCTCCTTCTACGGAGCGCTCCTGCGCACGAAAGCCCCTGGCCCGGACGCTGCCAAAAGCGACTTGCGTACAAGATGCGCTCCTGCCAGCAAGCCCGTAAGCTTGGGCGCCCCGTAGCCGCCACCCGACCACGCATGCCCGACCTGCCCCTTCCCGCCTGGACCGCCCTCGCCGCCGTGCTCGGCCTGCTGGTGGGCAGTTTCCTCAACGTGGTGATCCTGCGCCTGCCCGAGCGCATGGCGGCCGAATGGCGGCGCGAGGCGCGCGACGTGCTGGAACTGGAGGCCGGGGATGAAGCCCTGCCGCCCGGGATCGTGCGCGAATCTTCGCACTGCCCGCACTGCAAGCACCCGCTGTCGGCGGCGGACAACATCCCGCTGGTCGGCTGGCTGCTGCTGCGTGGGCACTGCCGCTACTGCAAGGCGAAGATCTCGATCCAGTATCCGCTGGTGGAACTGCTGAGCGGCGTGCTCAGCGCCGTCGTGGTGTGGAAGCTCGGCCCGACCTGGCCCGCACTGGCCGGCCTGCTGTTCACCTGGGCGCTGGTCGCCCTGTCCGGCATCGATTTCCGCACCCAGTTGCTGCCCGACCAGCTCACCCTGCCGCTGCTGTGGCTGGGCCTGCTGCTGACGCTGAAGCCGCTGTTCGTGGAACCCTCCACCGCCATCCTCGGCGCGGCGATCGGCTACCTCAGCCTGTGGAGCGTGTACTGGCTGTTCAAGCTGCTCACCGGCAAGGAAGGCATGGGCCATGGCGACTTCAAGCTGCTGGCCGCGCTGGGCGCGTGGATGGGGCCGCTGGCGATCCTGCCCATCGTGCTGCTGTCCTCGCTGATCGGTGCCATCGTGGGCGGCGGCCTGATCGCACTCTCCCGCCACGAGCGCGGCGTACCGATGCCGTTCGGCCCGTTCATCGCCATGGCCGGCTGGGTGTGGTTCGTGGCGGGCGATGCCCTGTTGCATGCCTACCTGCAGCTGACCGGCCTGCGATGAACAGCTACGTCGTCGCCCTGACCGGCGGCATTGCCGCGGGCAAGAGCGTGGTGACGCGTCGCTTCGCCGCGCTGGGCGTGCCCGTGCACGACGCCGACGTGGCCGCGCGAGAGGTGGTCGCACCGGGCAGCGAAGGCCTGGCCGCCGTGGCTGCCGCGTTCGGCGACGAGGCACTGGACGCCACGGGCGGGCTGGATCGCCCCGCCATGCGCCGCCGCGTGTTCGCCGATGCGGCGGCGCGGCGGACGCTGGAAGGCATCATCCATCCCCGCGTGCGCCAGTGGCTGCACGAGCGGGCGCTGGCCGACACCGCGCCCTACTGCCTGCTGGCGATCCCGCTGCTGGCCGAGAACATCGAGCATTACCGCTGGATCGACCGCGTGCTGCTGGTCGACGCGCCGGTGGAGTTGCAGCTGGCCCGCCTGGTCGCCCGCGACGGCATCGACGAGGCGCTGGCCCGGCGCATGCTGGCGCACCAGGCACGCCGCGAGCAGCGGCTGGCGCTGGCCCACGACGTGATCGACAACAGCGGCGACGAGGCGGCGCTGGATGCGACGGTGCTGGCGCTGCACCGGCGCTATCTGGCGCTGGCGGCGGATCGGCAGGGGCGGCCGTAGGAGCAGCTTCAGCCGCGATTCGTACGCCCGGTCGCGGCTGAAGCCGCCCTACAAGGGTGGTATGGACCGCTCGAGTAAATGCGGGTAACCGGCGAAATCCAGCCGCGCCCTGCTCCCGCCCACGCGCAACCGCGCTGCCGCACCGAACGGCAAGGTGAACTTGTCCGGCACGTGGCCGAACGGCAGGCCGTCCAGCACCGGGATGCCGGCCATGCGCCGGAGCTGGGCGAAGCCCTCCGCCAGGCCGTAGCCGTTGTCGTAGGCGCTGGGGCGACAGTTGGTGAAGTCGCCGAGGATCAGCGCGCGCTGGCGCCCCAGCACGCCGGAAAGGTGCAGCTGGTACAGCAGGCGCTCGATGCGGAACGGTGGCTCGCCCACGTCCTCCACGAACAGGATGCCGCCGTCGATGCGCGGAAAATACGGCGTGCCCAGCAGGCTGCACAGCATCGCGAGATTGCCGCCCCACAGCGGCCCTTCGAGATCCAGTGCATGCTCGCCGCTGCTGGCCCACTCGGCGCTGCCCTCTGCCGCACGCACGGTGCGCCAGAAGTGCGGCAGCGTCAGTGCGCCCGGATGCTCCGCCCCGAAGTCGGGACCGAGCATGGGTCCGCCGAACGTGACCAGGCCACACTTCGCGTGCAGCGCCAGCTGGATCGCGGTGAAGTCACTGTGGCCCACCAGCACGGTGTCCGTGCCGGACAGCCGTTCGCGCAGCGCGTCGTAGTGCAGGTGTTCCAGCAGGCGCGTGGCGCCGTAGCCGCCGCGGATCGCCAGCGCGATGACGGGCAACGCGTCCAGCGTGGCGAGTCCGTTGATGTCCGCTGCGCGTTCGGCGTCGCTGCCGGCGTAGCGCAGTTCGGTCCGATCCAGCACATCGAGGCCATCCAGCGTGCAGCCCGCCTCATGCAGGCGGGACACGCCGCGCGCCATCGCGGCGCGGTCGTGCGGATAGCCGGAGGGGGCGATCAGGCGGACGCGGGTAGTGGTCATGGGTGCCATCGATGGGAGCGGACGTCCGGATTATGCGTGCAACGGCAGGCCCGGACATGGCAAAAACAGGCCATGGATGCGGCCACAGTAGCGGCTTCAGCCGCGACGGATGTGGGGAGAGATCGCGGCTGAAGCCGCTCCCACGGCCGCTCCCGCGAACCGGGTCACACGTGCTCGACCACCTCGAGGCCGAAGCCGCCCAGGCCCACCAGCTTGCGCGGCGTGCCCAGCACGCGCAGCTGGTGCACGCCCAGGTCGGCCAGCATCTGCGCGCCGAGGCCGAGCTGGCGCCACTCCTGCTGCTGCGCGTCCTCGGGCGCCAACGCGGCGGGCTGGCGCTTGAGCCGGGCCAGCAGCGCCTCGGACGTGTCCTCGCCGGACAGCACCAGCAGCACGCCGCGGCCTTCGTCGGCGATGCGGCGCAGCGCGCTGGTGACGGTGAGGCCGAGGTCGTCGCGCTTCAGGTGCAGCACGTCGGACAGGGTGTTGCGCACGTGCACGCGGCTGAGCACCGGCGCGCCGTCGTCCACCGCGCCACGCACCAGCGCATAGTGCAGGCCGTGGCGGATCGCGTCGCGCCACGCCACCAGCCGGAACGGGCCGAACTCGGTATCGACGTTCTCCTCGTGCACGCGCTGGATGGTCTTCTCGGTTTCCAGCCGGTAGCGGATCAGGTCGGCGATGGTGCCGATCTTCAGCCCGTGCTTCTGCGCGAACACTTCCAGTTCGGGCCTGCGCGCCATCGAGCCGTCCTCGTGCAGGATCTCGATCAGCACCGCGGACGGCTCCAGCCCGGCCAGCGCGGCGAGGTCGCAACCCGCCTCGGTATGGCCGGCGCGGGTGAGCACGCCGCCGGGCTGCGCGGTGAGCGGGAACACGTGGCCGGGCTGGGACAGGTCCTGCGGCTTCGCGTCGGACTTCACCGCCACCTGGATGGTGCGCGCGCGGTCGTGCGCCGAGATGCCGGTGGTGACGCCCTCGGCCGCCTCGATCGAGACGGTGAAGTTGGTGTGGTAGGGCGAGGTGTTGTCGCTGACCATGGGGCGCAGGCCGAGCTGGCGCGTGCGCTGCTCGGTGAGCGTGAGGCACAGCAGGCCGCGCGCCTCGCGCACCATGAAGTTGACGTCCTCGGGCCGCACCATCTGCGCGGCCATCACGAGGTCGCCCTCGTTCTCGCGATCCTCGTCGTCGAGGATCACGACCATGCGGCCGGCGCGGATGTCGTCGAGGATTTCGGGGATGGTGTTGAAAGGCATGGAGGTATCCGTGGTGTGTTCCTTCTCCCGCCGGGAGAAGGTGCCCCGCAGGGGCGGAGGAGGGTGCGGGCGGAGCGAAGCGCCACGCTTCGCCCGCACCCTCACCCCAACCCCTCTCCCGGCGGGAGAGGGGTTGCAGGATCAGGCGAAGCCGTGCTGCCGGAGGAACGCCTCGTCCAGCTTCGGCACGTCGCCGCCGCCGACCAGCCGCTCCACGTAGCGCGCGATCACGTCCACCTCGATGTTCACCGCGTCGCCCGCGCGCTTCGCGTGGAACGTCGTGTGTGCCACCGTGTGGGGGATAAGGTTGACGCCGAAGCGCGCGCCGTTCACCTCGTTGACGGTGAGGCTGGTGCCGTCGATGCACACCGAGCCCTTGGCGGCGATGTAGCGGGCCAGGTTCGCCGGCACCTCGAAGCTCCAGCGCTGCGAACGGCCGTCGGGCGTCACCGCCACCACCTTGCCCAGGCCGTCGACGTGGCCCGAGACCAGGTGACCGCCCAGCCGGTCGGCCAGGCGCAGCGCCTTCTCCAGGTTCACCGGGTCGCCCGCCTTGAGCTGGCCCAGCGTGGTGAGCGACAGCGTCTCGTTGGAGACGTCGGCCGCAAAGCCGTGCGCCTCCAGCGCCACCGCGGTGAGGCACACGCCGGACACCGCGATGGAGTCGCCGAGCTGCACGTCGGCAAGATCGAGATCGGCGGTATCGACGTGCAGACGCAGGTCGCCGCCGCGCGGTTCGAGCCGCGCGATGCGGCCCACGCATTGGATGATGCCGGTGAACATCAGCGCACCTCCCGATGGGAGGCGGCCGTCTTGCCCGCAATGAGGTTGATCATGAAACGTTCTCCGCGTGGTGGCAGCGAGAACGCCTCAAGGCATGAGGCCGGCGCGCCGCCGGGGCCGCGCGCCAAACCGTCTTCTTTTATCCGGACTGTGACCGTCGGCCCCGGCATTCGACCGGATCTGCTGACCTCGCGACGGCTGTCGCGAGCGCTCGCGGGCTCGCCCCTGGGGGCCTACCGCCGGTGGGGAATTTCGCCCCGCCCTGAAGACGTTGAATGCATGGCCGGCCGCAATGGCCAGCGGCGGGAGTCTAGCATCAAAGCCATCGACCCGCTGGCGGCCGGGGGCGCGACGCGGCGTTCCCGGCGGTGCACAGCGCGTCGCCCAGAGCCTGTTCCATGTCTCCACGTGGCCCGCGTTGCCTTGCCGTGGCCGTCAGGTGGCAGTGCGCGGCGCAGCGCGTGCCTGGGGCGTGGCTGGCAGGCCAACAAGCCAAGCGCTGCCGCATGGCGGCCACGGCAAGGCAACCCGGAGGGTCGGGTCTGTTTGCCCGCACGCCGGCGTCATCACTCGGGCGTGGACGGACGTCCACTTCCTCCTTCTTCCTTGGCCTGCGCGCAAACAGCTCCCGGCGAGGGCCACGCGGAGATATGGAACAGGCTCTCAGGGTGGCGCGAATTCCAGCACGGTGATCTCGCGGCCCAGCGCCACCGTTTGCTGCGGGCGCCCCAGCGCCGCCAGTTTCGCCTCGAAGCCCGCCAGGCTTTCGCGTTGCCCCTGGGCCGAGCGACCGTTCACCGCCCATACCCGGCTGCCCTGCTTCCAGCGCGCCACCGCCAGGTCGAGCCGGTCGGTCAGCACGACCTTGCTGGCCAGCGGCGGCAGGTCGCGAGGCTGCAGCGTTTCGAGCATCGCGGGCGCGTTCGGATCGGTCGCGTAAATCGTGTCGCCAGGGCGCGCGGCCGTCGCCAGCATGGCGGCGGTGTGATCCCAGCGCGGCTTGGCTTCGACGCGATAGACCGGCCACAGGTTGAGCAGGCACAGCAACGGCAGCATCCCCGCCACGACCGGCCGCCACCGGCGCGGCAGGACGGCGGCGCCCGCACCGGCCAGCACGAAGAACGGTACCGCGCTCCACAGCAGGTAGCGCGCCACCAGCATCGGCTTGACCACCGATACCGCCAGCAACAGCAGGGGCAGCACGGCGAATCCCAGGGCCAGCACGCGCCCGTCCAGACGCCCACGCAGGCGGAACAGCCCCAGTCCACACAGCGCGGCCACGCAGGGCGACAGCATGGCCACCCCGGCCGGCATCAGGCCAAACTGCACCACCGCGGCGGGACGCATCAGGTAGGTGCTGGCGGCCACCACCCACAGCCCGTGCCAGCTCAGCACCGGCACCCAGTTGAAGGCGTCGAGCATGCGCCCGCTGCTGGCCACGCATATCGCAAGGTAGAACGGCAGGCTGCACGCCAGCACCAGCAGTTGCCCGCGCAGCCAGCCACGCCGGAATCCACGTGCCAGGGCCTCCGGATGCGTTGCGTGCAGGTGACGCCAGATGCAGAACAGCGCAACGTTGGAAGCCAGCAGCCACGGCACCGCATCGCCCAGCAAATCCAGCGCGCCAATGGTGCCGGCGAGCCAGGCCACCCACTCCGGCCACAGGCCGCCCGCGCGACGCCAGCCCAGGGCGGCGCGTGCGGGCTGCTGCGCCAGTCCCACCAAGCCCCACAGCGCGATCGCGATCAACAGCAGCAACAGTGCATACGAGCGCGCTTCCTGGCCGTACTGCACCTGGGTCGGCGCCAGCGCCATCAGCAATGCGGCCACGCAAGCCGCGAAACGCCCGGCCACGCGTCGCCCGATCGCGTACACCACGCCCACCGAAAGCGCGCCGAACAGCGCCGACGGCAGGCGCAGCGCGGCGAAATTCGGCTGCGCCGGCACCAGCGAGCGCAGCAGCAGGAAATAGTTGGGCATGTGCCGGTTGGCGAAGCTGTCGGCGATCAGCGCCGTGGTGTCCAGGTGGATGCGCCGGTAGGTGAACACCTCGTCCAGCCAGAACGGTTGATGGCCCAGGCGGATACAGCGCGCGGCCAGCGCCAGCAGCGACAACAGCAGCAGCCACGCCCAATCCCGGGCAGACCAGTTGTTGCCGCCCGTCGCGGACCGATGCCCGATCGCGAACGACGGCGGCATTGCGGGGCGCGCGACGGTATCGGCCCAGGTCGAAAGCATGGGTGGCGACCGGATCGTGGGAGTTGTCGGCCATCCAACGCCACGGATGTTTCAGCGTTGTCTCCGTCTCCCGCAACGTTGGGCGCCGTTCAGTCTGGAAACGCAGCCACCAGTCCTATGCCGGCAGCGGCCGCAGGCGCAGCCGCCAGTCCGCGCCGACCTGGCGCTGCTCCACCACGGCGAGCCTCCAGCGTTCGGCCATGGACGCCAGCGGCGGCAGCTCCAGCAGCGGACGGGCGCGGTCGCCGAGCAGCACCGGCGCGACGTACAGCAGCAGTTCGTCCACCAGGCCGCCAGCCAGCAGGGCACCGCCCAGCCGGGCACCCGCTTCCACATGCAGTTCGTTGACATCACGTGCAGCCAGCAACGCCAGCACGGCGGCAAGGTCGAGCGCACCGTCGCGCTCGGCCACCACGGCATGTTCGACACGGTTGAGGCGTTCGTCGGTCGCAGCCGCCCCTGCGCCGTGCAGAAACAAGGTGGGCGTGGAACCGTCCAGCACATGGCTGCCGGCCGGCGTGCGCAGGCGACGGTCCAGCACCACCCGCAAGGGGGCAACGACGCGCCTCCCGGCACGATAGCTTTCCGCAAGAGCCGCCCCCTCACCCCACCCTCTCCCCGGCGGGGAGAGGGAAAAGCCTTCGCCTGGCCGCACGGTGAGACGCGGGTTGTCGGCCAGCACGGTGCCGCTGCCCGTGAGGATGGCGCTGCTGCGCGCGCGCCAGCGCTGCACGTCGGCGCGGGCGGCTTCGCCGGTGATCCACTTCGACTCGCCGTTGGCCAGCGCGGTACGGCCATCCAGGCTCATCGCCAGCTTCAGCCGCACGAACGGCCGGCCGCGCTCGATGCGGCTGAAGAAGCCGACGTTCAGTTCGCGTGCCTCGTCGCGCAGCAGGCCGGTGCCCACGACGATGCCGGCGGCGCGCAGCTTTTCGATGCCGCGGCCAGCCACCTGCGGGAACGGGTCTTCCGCGGCAATCACCACCCGCGCCACGCCGGCGGCGACCAGCGCGTCCGCACAGGGCGGCGTGCGACCGTGATGGGCACAGGGTTCCAGGGTCACGTAGGCGGTCGCGCCCTGCGCGCGTTCGCCGGCCTCGCGCAGGGCGAACACCTCGGCATGCGGTTCGCCGGCGCGCTGGTGCCAGCCGCTGCCGACGACCTCGTCGCCGTGCGCGATCACGCAGCCCACGCGCGGATTCGGCTGGGTGGTGTACAGGCCGCGCTCCGCGAGGCGCAGGGCGTGCGCCATGTGCAGGTGGTCGGTGGCGTTGAAGGTCATGCTTGTCTTCCTCTCCCCTGCGAAGAGAGCACCGCCTGAGCTTGCCGAAGGGGACTGAGGTGATGGGACGAACGGGCGACAGTGTCGCATCGGAGTGCGTTTCGGACACGCGCCGAGGCAAGAATGGCCCCTCACCCCGACCCTCTCCCCCCTCACCCCGACCCTCTCCCCGGAGGGGACAGGGAGCTATGCAGCTCAGCCCTTGCGGTTGCGGCGCGACTCGACGCGCTCGCCGGCCAGCAGCGACAGCTGCAGTTTCTCCAGCTCCGGCAGGTCGTGCTCCAGCCTCTCGATTTCCTCGAGGAAGGCCTGCACGTCCTCGAACTTGCGATAGACCGAGGCGAAGCGCACGTAGGCCACCTGGTCGAGCTTCTTCAGCTCGCGCATCACCAGCTCGCCCACCTGGCGCGACGGCACTTCGCGCTCGCCGCTGCGGCGCAGGTCATTGACGATCTCGCGCACCGCGGCATCCACCGCGTCGCTGGCCACCGGCCGCTTCTGCAAGGCGCGCTCGAAGCTCACCCGCAGCTTGCGTTCGTCGAAGGCCTCGCGCCGCTCACCACTCTTCACGATCGCCGGCAGCTTGAGCTCCGCCGTCTCGAAGGTGTTGAAGCGCTCGCCACAGGCGGGACACTCGCGACGACGGCGCACGGTGGCGCCGTCCTCGGTGAGCCGCGAGTCGATCACGCGGGTGTCTTCGTGCTGGCAGAAGGGGCAGTGCATCCGTCAGCGCATCAGCCGTAGACCGGGTACTTCCGGCACTGCGCCTCGACCTTGCCGCGCACGGTGGCGATCACCGCCTCGTCGTTCGGCGCATCGAGCACGTCGCAGATCCAGTTGGCCAGGTCCACGCAGTCGGCCTCCTGGTAGCCGCGGGTGGTGACGGCGGGGGTGCCCACGCGCAGGCCGGAGGTGACGAAGGGCTTCTGCGGGTCGTTCGGCACGGCGTTCTTGTTCACCGTGATGTGCGCCTTGCCCAGCGCGGCCTCCGCGTCCTTGCCGGTGACGCCCTTGCCGATCATGTCGATCAGCATCAGGTGGTTCTCGGTGCCGCCGGAGACGATCTTGTAGCCGCGCGCGATGATGGTCCTGGCCATCGCCTTGGCGTTCTTCACCACCTGCGCCTGGTACTCCTTGAAGGCCGGTTCCAGCGCCTCCCTGAAGGCCACCGCCTTGGCGGCGATCACGTGCATCAGCGGGCCGCCCTGGATGCCGGGGAACACGATGGACTGCAGCTTCTTCTCGATCTCCTCGCTCGCCGCGCCCATGCCCTGCCTGCTCGCGACGATGAGGCCGCCGCGCGGGCCGCGCAGGGTCTTGTGGGTGGTGGAGGTGACCACGTGGGCGTGCGGCAGCGGGCTGGGGTAGACGCCGGCGGCGACCAGGCCGGCGACGTGGGCCATGTCCACGAACAGGTAGGCGCCGACCTTGTCGGCGATGGCGCGGAAGCGCGCCCAGTCCATCACCTGCGAGTAGGCGCTGAAGCCGGCCACGATCATCTTCGGCTGGTGCTCCACGGCAAGGCGCTCGACCTCGTCCATGTCCACGATGCCGTTGCCGTCCACGCCGTACTGCACGGCGTTGAGGATCTTGCCGCTGAGGTTGACCTTGGCGCCGTGGGTGAGGTGGCCGCCGTGCGCCAGGCTCATGCCGAGGATGGTGTCGCCCGGCTGCAGCAGCGCGAAGTACACCGCCTGGTTGGCCTGCGAGCCGGAGTGCGGCTGCACGTTGGCGTAGTCGCAGCCGAACAGCTGCTTCACGCGCTCGATGGCCAGCTTCTCGGCCACGTCCACGTACTCGCAGCCGCCGTAGTAGCGCTTGCCCGGGTAGCCCTCGGCGTACTTGTTGGTGAGCTTGGAGCCCTGCGCTTCCATCACCCGCGGGCTGGCGTAGTTCTCGGAGGCGATCAGCTCGACGTGGTCTTCCTGGCGTCGCCCTTCGTCGGCGATGGCCTGGGCCAGTTCGGGGTCGTAACCGGCGATCGTGCAGTCCTTCGGGAACATTCGGGCCTCTGCGGGTGAGTGTGCGGGGATGAATCGGGAAAGTGTAACGCCGCCGCGGGGTTGCAGCCACTGCCCGCGGGCTGGCGACGATGCAGGGCGGATACCATCACGTAGCTGATGATCATCAGCAGCAGCCATGCGCCCAGCTTGCCGAACGGCACCATGTGCCAGCCATGCCGCTGCGCCGGATACAGCCAGGCGTGGCTGAAGGTGCCCACGTTCTCCGCCAGCCAGATGAACAGCGCCACCAGCACGAAGCCCAGCAGCAGCGGCATGCGTCGGTGCACGCGGCGGATGCGGAAATGGATCCGGCACGGTCCGAACAGCCATGCCACCGCCACGAACAGCAGCGGCCGTGCATCCGGCAGGTAGTGATGGGTGAAGAAGTTGAGGTAGATCGCCGCGGCCAGCACCACGGTCGCGCCGAACGGCGGATGCCGGGTGAAGCGGAAGTCGAACAGGCGCCAGGCGCGGGCGATGTAGCTACCCACCGCCGCGTACATGAAGCCGGTGAACAGCGGCACGCCACCCAGCCGCAGCAGCGAGGGCTCCGGGTAGTTCCACGAACCCACCGCGGTCTTGAACAGCTCCATCGCCGTGCCCACGGCGTGGAACAGCAGGATCACCCTCGCCTCCTCGCGGCTCTCCAGCTTCGCGGCCAGCAGGACGCCCTGGATCGCCAGCGCGGCCAGTACCAGGAAGTCGTAGCGAGACAGCCACGCATGGCGCGGATACCAGCGCCAGCTGGCCAGCAGCAAGGCCACCATCAGCCCGCCGAACAGGCAGGCCGACGCCTGCTTGAGCCCGAAGCAGAGGAACTCGTACATGCCTGCCGCCACGCGGCCGCGGGTCCGCGCCCATCGCCCGAGCCGTCGATCCAGGCGCATCAGCGCCGTCGCATGCCCCGTCATCGATCCGTCCATGCCCAGCCCCTTCGGCCTCCGCGGCTGCACAGCGTGGCCGCGGCATCTGGCGCATGCCGGCGCCCGCCATGGCGGGGAAAGGCCCTATCGGCGATAATTGGCGGTCTTTGATTCCCTTACCTGTGCCGGGCCGCTGCTGCGGCTTGCGGATCGCCTTCAGGAGCACGCATGCAATACATCTACACCATGAACGGGGTGAGCAAGATCGTTCCCCCGAAGCGCCAGATCATCAAGGACATCTCGCTGAGCTTCTTCCCCGGCGCCAAGATCGGCCTGCTGGGCCTGAACGGCGCGGGCAAGTCCACGGTGCTGCGGATCATGGCCGGCGTGGACAAGGACTTCCAGGGCGAGGCGCGCCCGCAGCCGGGCATCAAGGTCGGCTACCTGGCGCAGGAGCCGGAGCTGGATCCGGAGAAGACCGTGCGCGAGGCGGTGGAAGAAGGCGTGTCGGTGATCCTCGACGCGCAGAAGCGCCTGGAGGAGGTCTACGCCGCCTATGCCGAGGAAGGCGCGGACTTCGACGCGCTGGCCAAGGAGCAGGAGAAGCTGGAAGGCATCCTCGCCGCCAACGACGCCCACGCGCTGGAGCGCCAGCTCGAAGTGGCCGCCGACGCGCTGCGCCTGCCGCCGTGGGACGCGAAGATCGGCCCGCTCTCGGGCGGCGAGAAGCGCCGCGTGGCGCTGTGCCGCCTGCTGCTGTCCAAGCCCGACATGCTGCTGCTGGACGAGCCCACCAACCACCTCGACGCCGAGTCGGTGGACTGGCTGGAGCAGTTCCTGCACGACTACCCCGGCACCGTGGTGGCGGTCACCCATGACCGCTACTTCCTCGACAACGCCGCCGAGTGGATCCTCGAACTCGACCGCGGCCGCGGCATCCCGTGGAAGGGCAACTACACCGAGTGGCTGGAGCAGAAGGACGCGCGCCTGAAGCAGGAAGCCAACCAGGAGAAGTCGCGCCAGAAGGCGATCGAGAAGGAGCTGGAGTGGGTGCGCTCGGCCGCCAAGGGCCGCCAGTCCAAGGGCAAGGCGCGCCTGAAGCGCTTCGAGGAGCTGAACTCGGTCGACTACCAGCGCCGCAACGAGACCAACGAGATCTTCATCCCGCCGGGCGAGCGCCTGGGCCAGGAAGTGATCGAGTTCAAGAACGTCAGCAAGGCGTTCGGCGACCGCATGCTGATCGACGACCTCAGCTTCAAGATCCCGCCGGGCGCCATCGTGGGCGTGATCGGCCCCAACGGCGCGGGCAAGTCCACGCTGATGAAGATGATCATGGGCAAGGAGCAGCCCGACTCCGGCGAGGTGAAGCTGGGCCACACCGTGCAGCTCGCCTACGTGGACCAGTCGCGCGTCGCGCTCGACGACAAGAACAACGTGTGGCAGGAAGTCTCCGGCGGCGCCGACATCCTCACCATCGGCAACTTCGAGATCCAGTCGCGCGCCTACATCGGCCGCTTCAACTTCAAGGGCACCGACCAGCAGAAGATCGTCGGCAATCTCTCCGGCGGCGAACGCGGCCGCCTGCACATGGCCAAGACCCTGCTGCAGGGCGGCAACGTGCTGCTGCTCGACGAGCCGTCCAACGACCTCGACGTGGAAACCCTGCGCGCGCTGGAAGACGCGCTGCTGGAATTCCCCGGCTGCGCCATCGTGATCTCGCATGACCGCTGGTTCCTCGACCGCATCGCCACCCACATCCTGGCGTTCGAGGGCGACTCCCACGTGGAGTTCTTCCCCGGCAACTACAACGAGTACGAGGCCGACAAGAAGCGCCGCCTGGGCGACGAGGCGGCCAGGCCGCACCGGGTGAAGTACAAGAAGCTGGCTTGAGGACGGCTTTTTGCGTTTGCCTCCTCTCCCCGGAGGGGAGAGGGGTGGCAGCACGGCAGTGAGGAAATTCCGATGCGCCTCATGCACCCCCTGCAAGCCGGCGTGATGGCGCCCCGGCCTACAAGCTGAAATCCGCGACCACCGGGAAGTGGTCCGACGGATAGACCTTGCCCGCGTGCGTGGTGAGCGTGCGCACGTCGTCGGCCTTCACGCCGCGGTAGAGGATCCAGTCGATACGGTCGGTCGCATGGCCGGTGAAGCCGTGGAAGGTGGCATCCGGACCTTCGTGCCGCGGCGCCGACTCGCGCGCATCGTGCAGGACCTGGGTCAGCATGGCGTGCGTCCTGCTGTCCGGCGTGGTGTTGAAGTCGCCGGTCAGGATGAACGGCAGCGACGCGGGCAGCCGTGCCAGGTGTGCCCGGATTTCCGCGGCGCAGCGTTCGCGGATCGCCTCGGCCTTCTCGCCGTCCTGGTAGGGGAAGTGCGTGTCGTAGTAGTAGAACTGCCTGCCGCTGCGCCGGTCCTGGAATTTCGCCCAGGTGACCATGCGCGGCAGCGGCTGGCCGAAGCTCCTGCTTCCCGGCTTGTCCGGCGTATCCGAGAACCAGAAGTTGCCGGACTCGAGCACCTCCAGGCGCGCCTTGTCGTAGAACACGCCCATGTGCTCGTTGTCGTTCCGGTTGATCTCGTTGCCGTTGCGGCCCCTGCCGAACCAGGTGTAGCCGGGCAGGTGCTGCTGCAGGTACCCGGCCTGCGGCGAGAGCAGTTCCTGCGTGCCCAGGATGTCGGGATGCTGCTGGCGGATCACCTGGACCATCAGGTCGCGCCGATGCGGCCAGGCGTTGATGCCGTCGTCCGCCTCGCCGTAGCGCACGTTGAAGCTCATCACGCGCAGGTCGTGCGTGCCGGATGACGGAACGGCACCGACGATGCCGGATGCGAGCGCCAGTCCGGACAGCAGGAACAGGCGTGGCAGCAAGCGCATGGTGCGGTTCCACGGTGGCAGGACGGGTGGCATGGCAGACCCTCGGCCGCTCATGGCTGGGCATGCCCCTGCACCGACATCGATGGCGGCGCATCGGCCGGTGCCGCGCCCCAGACCTTGTTCGGCTGCGGCCCCATGGTCAGCACCAGGGTGCCGCCGCCGGCGATGTCCGCCTGGCTGAACCACGGCCGGGTCCACGGCTTGCCGTCGAGCGTGGCCGACTGGATGTACTTGTTCGCGGCCGAGTTGTTGCGCGCCACGATCTCGAACAGCTTGCCGTTGCCCATGCGCAGGCTGACCTTGTCGAAGATCGGGCTGCCGAGGATGTAGTCGGGCGTGGACGGATCGACCGGGTAGAAGCCCATCGCGCTCAGCACGTACCACGACGAGGTCGAGCCCTGGTCGTCCATGCCGGGGAAGCCGTAGCCGCTGGCGTCGCTGCCGTACAGCTCGGCGAGGATGCGCCGCACCAGCGCCTGGGTCTTCCACGGCTGGCCGCTCCAGGCATACAGGTAGGCCGCCTGCTGGTCGGGCTGGTTGCCCTGCACGTACTGCCCGATCACGCCGGTGCAGTCGCGGCAGATGCCCTTGGGGTGGTAGGGCTTGGTGAAGAAGGTATCGAGCTTGGCGTTGAATGCGTCGCGCCCGCCGAGCAGGTCGATCAGGCCCTGCACGTCCTGCGGCACCAGCCACAGCGTGGACCAGCCCGAACCCTCCTTCGACATGAAGTTGTAGTAGGGCTCGTCGGGATCGAACGGCGAGATCCACTTGCCGTCCGCGGTCCTGCCGCGCATGAAGCCGGTCGTGGGGTCGAACACGTTGCGGTAGTTCGCGGCGCGGCGCAGGAACATCTGCGCGTCATCCGCCTTGCCGAGCCGGCGCGCAACGTCGGCCAGCGCATGGTCGTCCCAGGCGTATTCCAGCGTGGTGGCGACGCCCGCCTTGCCGCCGGCATACGGCGGACTGGGATTGCCCGGCGGCACGATGTCGGAGATCCAGCCGTTCTTCATGTATTCGGCGAGATAGCCGCGTGGTCCATTGGGATCGGTCGCGTTCTTGCGCAGGTATTCGTAGGCGGCGGCATAGTCGAACGGAATGCTGCGCTGCCATGCGCCGTCGTAGAGGAACACGGCATGGTCGCCGTGGAACGAGGTGTCCATGTAGCCGCGTTCGCGTGCCCGATCCAGCTCGGAGCGCATGATGTCCTGCACGACCCGGGGTTCGAGCAGCATCAGCAGCGTGATCTGGTTGCGGCCGGTGTCCCAGAACGGCACCGGGCCGTAGCGGTCGTAGCTGGCGACATGGTCCTTGCCGTCCGCGCCGG
This sequence comes from Rhodanobacter geophilus, assembly GCF_040812275.1. Taxonomy (NCBI): domain Bacteria; kingdom Pseudomonadati; phylum Pseudomonadota; class Gammaproteobacteria; order Lysobacterales; family Rhodanobacteraceae; genus Rhodanobacter; species Rhodanobacter geophilus. The sequence goes on from NZ_JBFOHL010000006.1 coordinate 157,736, forward strand.
TGAAGTGCTCGCCCTTGCGCGCAAGCAGCCGCGGGCTGGCGAAGGAGTGGTACAGCGTCGAGTAGAACAGCATGCGCTGCTTCGGCGTGCCTCCCGTGACTTCGACACGATCGAGCAGTTGCGCCCACGCCTCGCGCGCCCTGGCATGCACGCGCTCGAAATCCCAGCCCGGCTCTTCGTCGCGCAACCGCTGTTCGGCTTCGTCGGCGCTGTGACCGTGGGCGATCTTCACCAGCACCTGCTCGCCGGCCTGGGTGTCGAAGGTGACGTAGGCACCGGCATAACCGCCGGTCACTGCACGCCGGTTCTGCTGCACGTCCGCGTCGCCGATGCCGTAGCCCTCGTGATCGTGGTCTGCGCGGAAGGTGCCGAATCCGGCGAACGGCCGCGAGAACTCGGCGACGAACCAGGAGCCGTCCGCGTCGCGCTGGCGGCGCCCGCCCGTGGTGACGCCGCGGATGGTGTGGTCGTCGACCACCTCCACTTCGCCGCCCGCGCGACGCAGGTTGATGATCACGTTCGACCGATGGCTCGCCGGAAACGTGAAGCGCATCAGGCTGGTGCGCTGCGTCGCCGTGAGCTCGACCCTGGTGTGGAAGGTGGCGAGGTCGACCGCGTAGTAGCCCGGCGACGCCTTCTCGCTCGCCTTGTCGTAGTACGACTGCGCGTAATCGGGCGGCACGGTCCAGTCGCCCACCACCGGCATGATCATCGGCGAGGCGCCGCCGCCATAGGTCGAGCCGCCGCCAGTGAAGCCGATCATCGTCGGATTGGGGTAGTAGTACGACATGCCGACGCCCGCGGGATAGCTGAGGTCGACATTGAGGTTGACCGGCGTCGCCTCGGTCGAGCTGTGCGGCAGGCTCGCGCCCGGCGACGTCATGCCTGAATACAGCGGCTCGCCGGGCGGCGGCGCATTGCCGATCAGCTCCTGCCGATCCAGCGGCGCGGTACCGACCAGCGGATTGGCCTCATCCACGGCCTGCATCGCGTGTGGCGATGCGCCGCCGTCGCGGGCGTGCCCTGCTGCGCTTCCCAGCACGGCGATCGCCATGGCGACCACGAGGGCTCCGGAGCGGCGCCGGAACGGTGAAATACGGCTGTCTGGACGTGCACTGGACATGGGCATGATCGCTCCGGCGAGGAGATGGAATTGCGCTTTCTGCAAGGCCGGACAGGGGATGCACTGGTCGATCCAGCGCATCCCGGCCCGGCCTTGCACCTCGTCTCAGTCCCCCGTCCCGAACTTGTACGTGAGGCCCACGTAGTACTGGCGCCCGTCGTACTCGAGGGTGTTCAGGCGGTCGGTCGTGTCGCTGCCCAGGTAGGAGCGCGTCGTGGACCGCGTCAGGTTGAGGATCGACGCGGTGACCATCAGGTGCTTGTCGATCTGGTACTGGCCGTTCAAGTCGACCTCGTTGTAGGGCGAGGTGTACTCGGGCAGGCCCGCGGCCAGGCCGTCCATCACGCGACCCGTCCAGTTGGACGACGCACGCAGCAGCAGGCCGTTCTTCTGGTAGAACACCGAGAGGTTGCCCGCATATTTGGCGCTGCCGATCAGCGAGGCGCTGCCGATCCGCGTGTCGCCGATGGAAACCGCCGTCGAGTTGGTCTTGTTGAGCGTGTAGTTCGCAATGACGCCGAAGCCCGACGACCAGGTGTGCTGCGTGTACAGCTCGATGCCCTTGGAAACGCCAGACTGCCCGTTGGCATTGGTGCTGTACTGCGCGAACAGCGTCGGCGTGCCGTCCACGTCCACCGTGAAGTTGTTCACCTGGACCGGCACCACGAAGTTCTTCACCGTCTTGTAGAACAGGTCGAAGCCCAGCACCGACTCCGGCGCGTAGTACCACTCCACCGCCGCGTCGTACTGGGTGGCGATGAAAGGCTGCAGGTTGTTGTCGGCACCGCTGCCATACCAGCCGGGCAGCGGCGCACCGAACTGGCTGCGATCACTGTAATAGGTCGGGAGGTAGTCGTTGAGGCTGCCCAGTTGGGCCAGATCGCCATAGTTGGCGCGCGCCATGGCGCGGTTGGCGGCGGCGCGCAGATCGAAGTTGTCGGCGAAGTTCCACACCAGGTTGAAGCTGGGCAGGAAGTTCCGGTAGCGCCGGCGTTGGGTGTTGAGGGTGTAGGCCTCGTAGTACGAGCACTTCCCGGCCGCTCCGTCCGCAGCCGATGCGCACTGCTGCGGGAGATATTCGAAATCGCCGGGAGCGCACGGGCCGCCGGCGGAGTTCACGCCGCTGGCCGGACAGATCAGGATGGTGCCGTCCGGGCCGTGGTAGTAGTCCGCGTAGTAGGTGGTGACCTGGTCGGCGGTGGTCACGTCCTGCAGGGTGTCCACGTAGCGCATGCCGAAGTTGCCGTGCAGGGTGTCGGTGTCGAAATTCACCTGCACGTAGGCCGCCGAAATCGACTCGCGCACCTTCGCCTGGTTGTCGGGGTCCATGTACCTGGCGGTGTCGTAGGTCTGGTTGAGGTAGTTGTAGTACGCCGGGAAGTTGATCCCCGGGAAGATGTTGTCGTGGTATGCCAGCGTGTTGTTGGTCAACTCATACGGCAGCAGCAGGCTCGGTTGCAGGTTGCCGGCATTGGGGTCGCAGCTCTGGAACTGCTGATCCGTGCCAGGGCAGTACCAGCGCAACTGGCCACTCTGCTGGGAGGCGGTGTTGTAGCGGTACTTGGCGCCGAACTGCACCGACGACAGCCAGCCCTTGTCGAAATCCAGCGTGAAATCGGCCTGGGCGACGTTCTGCGACGTCGCGGTGTTGATGAAGCCGGAACCGGTGGAACCCAGATCCACCTGCCCTTCGCCGGCCAGCATGTTCTGCAGCGTGTCCGTCGAAGCCGAGATGCCCGGCGTGCCGCTCAGCGTCCACTGGCTGTACTGGGCACCGTCCACCCACTGCCCGTTGACGAAGTTGCGCGGCTTGGCCGCCACGCCGAACTCCACCGACGGGCCACCGGTTGCCCAGGTGCGGCCGAGGTTGAAGGTGCCGCTGAGGATGCCGCCGGTATTCCATTCGCCTTCGATGTTGGCGGTCTGCGACGTCGCCTTTTCGACGGAGTAGTTGCCATTGAGCCACGGCGTCTGCGTGGAGCAGACATCCACCGGCTGGCGCTGCGCGCCGGTGACCGGATTGGTCAGCGAGTTGCATCCCGTGCCCGCCGCCGGCAGCCGGTAATTGGCGCCGGTGACGATCGTGCCGGATGGATCGAAACCCAGCCCGTTCGGCGCGAGCAGGTTGCCCTGCTGGTTCGCATAGGTGTCGGTGGGCAGGTTCCACTCGGGAATTTCCAGCGTGTTGGTGATCTGGGTGCGATCCAGCTGGAAGCGGAAGTAGTTGGCCGTCATCTGGAAATGGTCGCTGGGCTTGAACTGCAAGGTGAGCTGGGCGGCCTTGTTCTTCAGGTTCAACTGCGTCTGGCTGGTGCTGAACTGCTGCGGCATCCAGTAGCCCGAATAGACGCGGCCACCCTGGTCGACGATGCCGCCCGGCGGCACGTTGCCCCATTCGGGAATGTTGGGCTCCACATAGCTGCCGAACTGGTTGCCGCCGACGCTCACCGGCGGCTGGGTGGTGTAGTTGTTGGCCCACCAGTACCAGTTCGAGGCGGTGGAGGTGTATTCGGTTTCCTGCCGCTTGTTGTATGCACCGCCCACCAACACGCCGAAGGTGTTGTCGCTGTTGTGCCAGGAATACAGGCCCGAGACCTGCGGATTGATCCTGCCGTTGTTGTCGGCGCCGGTTTCATTGACGGAGATGAAGCCGTCATTGGGCTTCATGTCCAGCGGCTTGCGCGTGTGGGCCTCCACCACGCCGCCGATGCCGCCTTCGTCCAGCGACGCCATCTGGCTCTTGTAGAGCTTGACGCTGGAGAACATGTTGGCCGGCAGCAGCTGGTAGTTGAACGAGCGATCGAGCCCGCTCGAGGTGTCGGCGGAAGCGACGTAGTTGCCGTTGAGCTCGGTCAGCGTGAGCTCCGGCGCCAGGCCACGGATGCTGATGTTCTTGCCTTCGCCGTCGCTGCGACTGATCACCACGCCGGGGACGAACTGCAGCGCATCGGCGATGTTCTGCGCGGGGAACTGCGCGATGTTCTGCGCATTGACGACTTCCACGATCTCATTCGTATTGCGCTTGTCCTGCAGGTTCTGATCGATCGACTGGCGGTAACCCGTGACGACCATGCCCGGCAGGACGACCGGCTTCTCGTTCTTTTCGTCCTTTTTCTTGTCTGCCGCCTTCGCCTGCGTACCGTCGGATGTCTGTGTCTGTGGCGGCGTTGCGGTGGCGGCCGGCGGTGCGGTCTGCGCGGCAAAGGCGGCTGCGGGCATTCCGAGGCCGCCGAGCGACAGGCTCGCCGCGGCGAGCGCGGCATACAACGGCTTGCGGACAAAGGCATGTGGCAGGTAGGTCATCATCAGTATCTCCGTTGATTTGCGTTCTTCTGGAATCGGAGCTGGGCACTCCGCGTTCGATCGCATGAACCGGATGCGTGATTTGCTGCTGTTGTCGTCCCCTCTTGAATTGAATCGATCCAAAATCCTGTCGATCAACAAGTACGCCGCTCGTCGTCGACCAACACCTCAAGACCCCGAATGCGCTACTGCGATTGCCCGGATCGAATGCCGCCATAGCGGCAAGTCGCCACGGGAACTGCCGGGACGGAAAGACCGCCCACGAACCCGTGCATGCCTGCCGGTGGCAGGCATGTCATCACGGAAATACCGCTGGCTCCCGGTAATTGCATCTCTCAAGCCCCACCCATCCGTCAGACAGGACCGTGGCGTCCTGGGCAACCCCCTGCCCAATCGCCACACGGCCGAAGCCGTCCCAATCCCCGCATCTCTCGTGACTCGGATCACTTTCGACTTGGATCGATCTTAAAGATCGATCCGAAAAACTACTCCCCAGACTCGATATGTCACGCTGCAGCGCAAAATAATGCCGCAGCCGGTCAATCGACCCTGCGGCCCGCAGTCCCGCGACAGTGACGACGCCGGCGCGCAAACAGACCCGGCCCGAGGCCTGGACAGGCTCTCCCGGGTTCTTGCCGTGGCCCTCGAACCGGTCCTAGCGAACCGGCGTCTGCATGCTCCGGACTGCGAGGGGCGCGAAGATGCCGCCTTGCACGGGCCGGGCCTGGAAAGCGACACGGCCACCGGTGACGGTGTTGTAGAGATCGCAGAACGGCACGCGGTCGGCCGTGCCGTCGGCGTAGGCGTAGACGCGATCGATCAGCTCCTGCGCCACCGGGTGATCGGCCAGCCAGGCCGCCGTGAACAGCGCCCAGTCGGACTTGGCGTAGCTGTGCGGCACCTGCAACGGAAGCCCGAAGGCATTGCACTGCTGCCGGTACCAGGCCGCCTGCATGGCACGGACTTCCGTCGGAATCAGACCGGTGCCCAGCAAGCTGTCCGCAAAACCGTTGTAGAGCGTTCCCCAGGTGCCCTGTCCGTCGGCATCGTGATAGGTCAGGTCCAGGTGCGGGGCCTGCGGATCCTTCGCATGCGCCAGCCAGTACGCGATGTCCTTGCGCGCACGGTCGCGGTAGTGCGCGGCGGCGTCGGCATGGCCGGCAAGCCCGGCCACCTGCCCCATCGCGGCCAGCGCCACGATGCCTTTCAGCGCCAGGTTGACGCTGTGCGCGATCGAGCCGGCGAAGTCGTCCGTCTGGTTCTGGAAGCCCGGATCGGGCAGGTTCCGCTCCAGGTATTGCGCCCACTTTTCCAGCAGCGGGTAGTGGCGGGCGGCGAAGGCCTGCGCATCGGCATGCGGCGCGCGGCGCAGCCACGCGGCGATCATGATCAGCATGTCGCCGCTCTCCTCCACCGGCATGTCCTCTTCCTTGCCGTCGTTGTGGCCGGTGGCCTGCGGATAGGCGGAGCCGAGGTCGTGCTCGGCGTAGGGCTTGGGCCATCCGCCGCGTTCGGCGTAGTCGAGCAACGGCAGCAGCAACATGCGCAGGTAATCGGGATCGAGGTACATCCACACCGGCGAGGCCGGGTAGAGCACATCCACGGTGGACACGTTGCCGTCGCTGGAAATCTCCTTCAGGAACGCCCACGGCGAACCATCCGGCCCCAGTACCAGTTCGGTGCCGGCGTAGGCCTGCCGCAGCGACAGCACGCACAAGCCCTCGTAATGCTCGCCGCCGGCCGCGCGCGCATCGCGGCTGACGCGCGCATCGAGGGCATCGGCCCGCGTGCGCGCCGCCGCGGCGTCGCCGTGGAAGAAATCCAGCATCGCCTTCCAGTCGCCGAAATGCTTCGTCCACAGCGCGCGCAATGGCCGGCCGAGGTAATTGATGCATTGCTCGCGCACCTGGCCGATCACGAAATCCGCAGCGGTCGCGGAAGCTCCGCAATGGCCGAGGTCGACCGCCAGCGCCAGCGCCGGCATCGCCTTGACCGTGCTACGCATCGCCTCGTTGCCGCCGTCGAGCGAGCCCTGCCCGACGAAGCGCGCCCGCAGCTTCAGCCGGTCGCCGGCCTGCATGCTGACGCCGTCGCGGGCGGGCGTCGACCAGAGCACCTGGCCCCAGGCCGCGAACTCGTGCTGCTCCGCCAGCGGCTGCGGCTGGGCGAGCGCCAGCGTCCAGGTGCGGGCGGCCGGCGAATCGCCGCGCGCGACCACCACTTCCTGCGTGGCATCGCCGCTGGCCCAGTCGCCGGTGATCTCCATGTAGACCTGCACGGCATGGGCCGCGCCATCGATGCTGCGCGCCGACACGCGGACGTAACTCATCGGTATGGACTGGCGGCGATGGTCGCCCGGCTCCACCGGCGAAAGAAAATCCACCGACAGCTCGACGCCGCCGCCCTGCAGGGTGAAGCACGAGCGCGTCGCCGTGACCCGCAACGCGGTCTGCCGCATGGCGCGCGGGAAGTCCTCGACCGTAGCCTGCTTCCCGTGGTTGCCGTCGGGAATGGCCTGGACGATCTTGCCGTCGCCCATGAACAGCCAGGCCACGCCGTCGATGCGGGCCAGTCCCACCATGCCCGTGGTGCTGCCCTGCCAGAACTGCGGCGAGTTGCCGGGCAGCAGGGTCGCCGGCAACCAGGTGCTCAGGTAGGGCTGGCGCACCGCCAGGGGCACGGCCGGCGGACGGATCGGCGTCGCCATGGCGGCGGCTTGCGCGGCATCACCGGCCCCGCCCGTCGCCGGTTCGACGGATGCTGCAGCCGTCGCGGCCTTCGCTTCGGCAGGCAGCAACGCCGAACCTGCGAGTGCCAGGCCGGCGATGCCCGTGAGCCGCAGTACGTTGCGGCGCGAGGAGTCGATGGCCGTGGAAGGGTCGAGGGAAGGCGTGCATTTTTTCGACATGGTGAAACCCCGGTCAGATGTGTCGCGATCGGCGAAAGGAGCAGAGGGTGCGTCGATTGATCCGGCGCGATCTTCCAGACCTTAGGTCCGATCCGGGACAAATGGAAGGCCAAACACGTCCGCCGTCACGATCTTGCCAACCCGTACGCCTGGCCGCGTGTCCGATGCGCTTCGCTTAGACTACGCAGCCATTCCCTTGCCCGAGGCCCGTGCCATGCGCTTCCACGACACCCTGCAGCAGCGCTGGCGCGAACACGGCACGCTGGTCTGCGTGGGCCTCGACCCGGAGCCGGCGAAATTCCCGGCCCACCTGCGCGGCACAGCCGACGCGGTGTTCGCGTTCTGCGCCGCCATCGTCGACGCCACCGCGGATCTCGCCTGCGCGTTCAAGCCACAGATCGCCCACTTCGCCGCGCTGCGCGCGGAGGATGCGCTGGAGCGGCTGATCGCGCACATCCACGACAGGCACCCCGGCGTGCCGGTGATCCTCGACGCCAAGCGCGGCGACATCGGCAGCACCGCGCAGCATTACGCCGGCGAAGCATTCGATCGCTACCAGGCGGATGCGGTGACGCTGAATCCGTATCTCGGCCGCGACTCCATCGCGCCGTTCCTCGAACACGCCGACAAGGGCGTGATCCTGCTGTGCCGCACCTCCAACCCCGGCGGCGCCGACTTCCAGGCGCTGGACTGCGGCGGCGTGCCGCTCTACCTGCGCGTGGCCGAGACCATCGCCCGCGACTGGAACGCCAACGGCAACTGCGCCCTGGTCACCGGCGCCACCTGGCCGGAGGAACTGGGCCAGGTGCGCGACGTGGTGGGCGACATGCCCCTGCTGGTGCCCGGCATCGGCGCCCAGGGCGGCGACGTGGAAGCCGTGCTCAGGCATGGCCTCACCGCCGACGGCAGCGGCCTGATGATCAGTTCCTCGCGCGCCATCCTCTACGCCGGCAGCGGCGAAGATTTCGCCCAGGCCGCGCGGACGGCCGCGATGGAACTGCGCGACACCATCAATCGCCATCGTCCTTGAGCGTCCCGGCGGGCGGCGCCATGCCGAACATGCAACTCGACCACCGTGCGCACCGCCCCGCGGCTGGCAAGCATCCGCTCTGCCTGCTGGCGCACAACGTCCGGCGCCCCGCGAACGTGGGCGGCCTGTTCCGCCTCGCCGACGCACTGGGCGTGGAGGAGCTCATCCTCACCGGCAGCTCCTGCACGCCACCCCATCCGAAGCTGCGCACGGCCGCCCGCCATACCGAGCAGCGCGTGCCCTACGTCCACGCCGAGGATCCCCTGCCGGTCGTGGCCGGGCTGAAGGCCGCCGGCTACCGGATCATCGGCCTGGAACTCACTTCCGCCAGCATCGCGCTGGACCAGTTGCGGGTTGCCCCGGGCGAACGGATCTGCCTGGTCCTGGGCAACGAGAGCGCCGGCATCTGCCAGGCCCTGCTCGACGCCGCCGACGCCACCGTGCACATCCCGATGCTGGGCCACAATTCGTCGATGAACGTCGCCAGCGCCTGCGCCATCGCCACTTACGTCATCACGCGCAAGCTGGGATGATCCCCGCAGGGGACATCGGCCCTGCCCTGCCTCGGGGCACCGGCGGCATGGAGACCTGTTCATGCGCAGCAATCGATCCATTCCGAACGCCACCATCATTCCCGTGCTCGGCTACGCCGACGTGCGCGAAGCCGCCGACTGGCTGTGCAAGGCCTTCGGGTTCCGCCAGCGGCTGCGCATCGGCGATCACCGCATCCAGCTCGTCTACGGCGACGGCGCGATGGTGGCCAGCGACGCCGGCCCGGAAAGCGGCGGCGAGCTGCCGCGGCAGTCGGTGATGGTGCGGGTGGACGATGCCGACGCGCACCATGCGCAGGCCGTCGCCGCGGGAGCCCGCATCGTCCGCGAACCGGCCAGTTGGCCCTACGGCGAGCGCCAGTATTCGGCGATGGACCCCGGCGGCCACCTGTGGACGTTCACGCAGACCGTCGCCGATGCGGATCCCGCCAGCTGGGGCGGCGAACTGCTCGAACCCTGAGAGCCTGGTGGCTCCGAGCCGCCCGCAGCCGCCTGGCGGCAGGGCTGCCGGCGGCATCGGCGTTTTGTCAGCCCTGCCCCTGCCCCGTACAATTCAAGGCTTTGACGCCAGATCCCGCACCCCACCGGTGCGCGCCATCGCGAGTCCCCATGGAAAAGAGCTTCGAACCCGCCCAGATCGAGTCGACGTGGTACGCCCGCTGGGAAGCCAGCGGCGCGTTCAAGCCGTCGGGCCAGGGCGAGCCCTACTGCATCCTGCTGCCACCGCCGAACGTCACCGGCACGCTGCACATGGGCCATGCCTTCCAGCAGACCGTGATGGACATGCTGGTGCGCTACCAGCGCATGCGCGGCATGAACGTGCTGTGGCAGGTGGGTACCGACCATGCGGGCATCGCCACGCAGAAGATCGTCGAGAACCAGCTCGCCGCCGAAGGCAGGACCCGCCACGACCTCGGCCGCGAGCCGTTCGTGGAACGCGTGTGGCAGTGGAAGGAGGAATCCGGCTCCACCATCACCAACCAGATGCGCCGCATCGGCGCCGCGGCCGACTGGTCGCGCGAGCGCTTCACCATGGACGAGGGCCTCTCCGCCGCGGTGCGCAAGGTGTTCGTGGAGTGGTACCGCGCCGGCCTGATCTACCGCGGCAACCGCCTGGTGAACTGGGATCCGGTGCTGGGCACCGCCGTCTCCGACCTTGAGGTGAACAATGTCGAGCGCGACGGCCACATGTGGTCCATCCGCTACCCCGTCAGCGACAGCGATGAATCGCTGGTGGTCGCCACCACCCGCCCGGAAACCATGCTGGGCGACGTGGCCGTGGCCGTGCATCCCGAGGACGGGCGCTATGCGCACCTGGTCGGCAAGACGCTGATCCTGCCGCTGGGCGGCCGCGAGATCCCGGTGATCGCCGACGACTACGTGGACCGCGAGTTCGGCACCGGCTGCGTGAAGATCACGCCGGCGCACGATTTCAACGACTACGCCATCGGCCAGCGCCACCGGCTCGCGCCGATCACCATCTTCACGCTGGATGCCAAGGTCAACGACAACGCGCCGGAAGCCTACCGCGGCCTCGACCGCTACGACGCACGCAAGCGCGTGCTGGCCGACCTGGAGGCCGCCGGCCTGCTGGTCGAGACCAAGGCGCACAAGCTGCAGGTGCCGGTGAGCCAGCGCTCGGACGCGGTGATCGAGCCCATGCTCACCGACCAGTGGTTCGTCGACCTCACCTCGGACGTGCAGGCGGATGGCCGTCCGGGTGGCCGCAAGGCGATCACCGAACCCGCGCTGGACGCCGTGCGCTCGGGCGAGATCAGGTTCGTGCCCGAGAACTGGAGCACCACCTATACGCAGTGGCTGGACAACATCCAGGACTGGTGCATCAGCCGCCAGCTGTGGTGGGGCCACCGCATCCCGGCGTGGTACGACGAGGCCGGCCACATCTTCGTGGGCGAGGACGAGGCCGACGCGCGCGCGCATGCCGCGTCCGCGCCGGTGGGCGCGCTGCGCCAGGACGAGGACGTGCTCGACACCTGGTTCAGCTCCGCGCTGTGGCCGTTCTCCACCCTGGGCTGGCCGCTGGACGGCCCGGTGCAGGACGCCGACGGCAACGTCGTCGCCGACTGGTCGCGCGACCGCATCTACCTGCCCAGCGCCGTGCTGGTCACCGGCTTCGACATCATCTTCTTCTGGGTCGCGCGCATGGTGATGGCGACCCGGTACTTCACCGGCCAGGTGCCGTTCCGCGAGGTGTACATCAACGCCATCGTGCGCGACGCCGAGGGCCAGAAGATGTCCAAGTCCAAGGGCAACACGCTGGACCCGCTGGACCTGATCGACGGCATCGAGCTGGAGCCGCTGGTGGCGAAGTCCACCAGGTCGCTGCTGATCCCGCAGGTGCGCGAGAAGGTGGAGAAGCGCATCCGCAAGGAATACCCCGACGGCATCAGGGCCATCGGCACCGACGCGCTGCGCTTCACCTTCGCCGCGCTGGCCAGCTACAGCCGCACCATCAACTTCGACCTCAAGCGCGCCGAGGGCTACAAGGCGTTCTGCAACAAGCTATGGAACGCCGCGCGCTTCGTGCTGATGAATGTTTCCCCTCTCCCCTCGGGAGAGGGTGGCGCGGATGCGCCGGGAGAGGGTTCGGGCGAAGCGCAGCCTTTCGCTACGACCGTACCCTCTCCCCAACCCCTCTCCTCGCTCCTCAAAGCCGGCGCCATCCATGGCGCCTCCCCGCGTGCCCGGAGGGAGAGGGGCTCGGCACCGGCCACCGAAGCCGAGCGCTGGATACTCACCCGCCTCGGGCAGACGCTGGCCGAGGTCGAGCAGCACTTCGCCAGCTACCGCTTCGACCACCTGGCGCAGGCGCTGTACGAGTTCGTGTGGAACGAGTATTGCGACTGGTTCCTCGAACTCTCCAAGCCTGCCCTGAGCAAAGCCGAAGGGTCTGCGTTGAATGGCGACGATGCGCAGGCCGCGGCGTCCACGCGCCATACGCTGCTGGTGGTGCTGGAAGCCGTGCTGCGCGCACTGCATCCGGTCATCCCGTTCATCACCGAGGAGATTTACCAGGAAGTGGCGCATGCACTTGAGCGCCCTTCCATGAGCGCAAAGTACAAACCGGCATCCCTGCCGGACTCTTCAACAAAGAGCATTCTCCAATGCCCGTATCCGCAGGCATCGGACTTCCCGGCCGACGACGCGGCCACCGCCGAGATCGAATGGTTCAAGGCCGTGCTCTCGGGCATCCGCAGGATCCGCTCGGAGATGAACATCGCGCCGGGCAAGACCATCCCGCTGCTGCTCGCCGGGGGCGAGGCCGCGGATCGCGCGCGCGCCGAAAAATTCGCCGCGCAGATCGCCTTCCTCGCCCGCACCGAAGCGCCCGCGTGGATAGCACCCGGCGCGGCAGAGCCGGCCGCCGCGGCCGCCGTGGTCGGCTCGCTGCGCGTGCTGATTCCGCTGGCCGGGCTGATCGACCTCGGCGCCGAACAGGCACGCCTCGCCAAGGAAATCGCCCGCATCGAGGGCGAGATCCGGAAATGCGAAGGCAAGCTCGGCAACGCGAACTTCGTCGCCAATGCGCCGGCGGAGGTGGTGGCGCAGGAACGCCAGCGCATCGTGGACTGGAACACCCAGCTCGCGGCGCTGCGCGAGCAGGCGGGGAAGCTAGCGGGTTGAGCAGCCTGTCGCCCTCTCCCCTCCGGGGAGAGGGTTGGGGTGAGGGGCAATCTTGCGGTAGAAGCAAAAAGCGCCTTTACCTATTTCTCAATATCGCTTCCAGCGATATTGAGCGCCATCACGATCGCGTCCTCGCGCCCATCCTTCGCCGGGTAATAGCGCGGGCGGCGGCCGATCTCGCGGAAGCCCACCGACTCGTACAGCGTCTTCGCCAGCGGATTCGAGGGCCGCACTTCGAGGAAGATGCGCTGTGCGCCGCTCCAGCGCGACACGTCGAGCAGGCGGCCCAGCAGGTGCCGGCCCAGCCCGCGGCCACGGTACGCGGCCGCGATGCAGATGTTGAGCACGTGTGCCTCGCCCGCACCCACCGAGAGGATGCCGTAGCCGGCCAGTTCCTCGTCGATGCACAGCACCCAGCACGGATGCCCCGCCTTGAGGCAGTCGGCGAAGATGCCACGCGTCCACGGGAAATCGTAGGAAACCTGCTCCACCGCCACGACCTCATCGAGGTCGTCCATGCGCATCAGGCGCATGTGGCTGGCCGGGCGGGCGACCGCGACCATGGCGCTCAGCGCCCTGCCGTGGCCAGGCTGCGGCGCAAGGTGCGCAAGGCGATCCACAGCCGCCGCTTGGCGGCGGCATCGCCCAGCAGGCGGCCCGGTTCGTCCACCAGCACGATCTGCGCCTGCGCGGTCACCTGCATCGGCAGGCTGCGCCCCAGCGCGTGCGCCTGCGCCTCGCCGCAGGCCAGGTAGGCGCGTGCCTGGGGCACGGCAACCTCGGCCTCGCCGGGTTGCACCCGCACGCGACCGGCACGGGCCAACGCGACGCCGGCGCAATTCAAGGCACGACCCAGCAGGTCCAGTTCGCGCGTGCCACAGACCGCCGGCAGCAGCACCACGCAATCGGCGTGGCTGGTGGCCGGCAAGGGCGAATCGTCCGCCAGTGGCGCCGCCTCGCCCGTCGCCGCCTGCCGGCGCTGCCACGGCGTCAGCCCCAGCGCGCGCAGCACGCGCGCACGATGTGCGGCGGCGGCCGGTGCGATGGCCGGCGCGTTCACGCCCTTTCCCCCCGCCGCGGCCGCCGGCGATGGCCGGCCAGCCCCCACAGGGTGAGCGCCGGGCCGGAGAGCACATAGACCGTGAAGCCGGCCAGCAGCACGCGCGGCGGATCGAGGTACAGCAGCACCAGCAGCAGCAGCGCCGTCACGATCCACACGAACGGCACGCGCTGGTGGTTGCCCAGCGGCAGCGACTTGAAGCTGAAATAGCGGAAGCGGCTGACCATCAGCAGGCCGGCGATCACCGCGATCCACGGCGTGACGAAGCACAGCTCGGCGCCCGGAATCTCCCACTTGTCCATGCTCCACACGAAGGACATGCACACCGCCGCCGCGGCCGGGCTGGCCAGCCCCTGGAAATAGCGCTTGTCGGCCACGCCCACCTGGGTGTTGAAGCGCGCCAGCCGCAGCGCGGCGCAGGCGGCGTAGATGAAGGCGGCGGCCCAGCCCAGCTTGCCCCACAGCGGGCCGAAATCGCGCAGCGTGGACAGCGACCACGTGTACATCACCAGCGCCGGCGCCAGGCCGAAGCTCACCAGGTCCGACAACGAGTCGTACTGCACGCCGAACTCGCTCTGCGTGCCGGTGAGCCGCGCCACGCGGCCGTCCATGCCGTCCAGCAAGGCGGCGATGAACACCGCCACCGCCGCGTCGCCGAAACGGCCGCCGATGCTGGCGATGATCGCGTAGAAACCGGCGAACATGGCCCCGGTGGTGAACAGGTTCGGCAGCAGGTAGATGCCGCGATGCCGGGGCGGGCGTACGGGCAGGGAGTCGCTCATGGATCAATCCGTGACAGGATGCGCGCAGTGTAAACCATCATCCGCTTGAGTCCCGGCCGCGCGGGAGTTCTACTAGTGCACCTGTGCGGGGTGGGGAACCCCGCCCATCCAAGCCTCCGGAGAATTCCATGCCCCGTTCGCTGATCGCCGTGGCGCTGCTGCTGGTTGCCCCGCTGGCCGTCGCCCAGCAAATCTACAAATGGACGGACGCCAAGGGCACGGTGCATTACTCGCAATCCGCCCCCGCCGAGGGCACCCGCTACCAGCAGGTGAAACTGACCGGTGGCGTGGAATCCGCCGACGCGCCGGCACCGCAGCCGGCCGCCGACGACACCCCGGCACTGGCCGCCGCCCCCGCCGCCCCGGTGGCCGATACTCCTGCCAACCGCGCCAAGCTGTGCGCCACGCTGAAGTCCAACCTCGCCACCCTGCAGGGCAGTGGCCCGGTGGTGATGCAGGAAAGCGGCAAGCCCGCGCTGCTGAGCGATGCGCAGCGCAAGCAGCAGACCGCTACCGCCAGCGCGCAGTACCAGCAGTACTGTGCAGGGCAATAGAAGCGTTTCGTGACTGCAGCCGGCTCCACGAGAACGGCTTCAGTCGCAACCGGGACGACCGGGGCCACAGCAGGCCATGCCCATTGGCGGAACCGTCAGGACGGTTCCGCACCGCTATAATCCGGCTCTTTACTACGCCGGAAACCGCCTGCATGCGCCTCAGCCAATTCCACCTGGCCACCGTCAAGGAAGTGCCCGCCGACGCCGAGATCGCCAGCCACCAGCTGATGCTGCGCGCCGGCATGATCCGCAAGCTCGCCTCCGGCCTCTACACCTGGTCGCCGCTGGGCCTGCGCGTGCTGCGCAAGGTGGAAAACGTGGTGCGCGAGGAAATGGACCGTGCCGGCGCCGTCGAGATACTGATGCCCACGATCCAGCCCAGGGAACTGTGGGAGGAATCCGGCCGCTGGGCGAAATTCGGCCCGCAACTGCTGAAAATCAAGGATAGAAAAGAGCAGGAATTCTGCTACGCGCCCACTGCGGAGGAAGTCATCACCGATTACGCGCGCAACGAGCTCAACAGCTACAAGCAATTGCCGGTGAATTTCTACCAGATCCAGACCAAGTTCCGCGACGAGATCCGCCCGCGTTTCGGCGTGATGCGCGCACGCGAATTCCTGATGAAGGACGCATATTCCTTCCACCTCGGCCAGGAATCGCTGGGTGAAACCTACCAGGCGATGTACGACGCCTATGCGCGCATTTTCACGCGGCTCGGTTTGAAATTCCGCGCGGTGCAGGCCGACACCGGCGCGATCGGCGGCAATGCCAGCCACGAATTCCAGGTACTGGCCGATTCGGGCGAGGACGCCATCGTGTTTTCCGACGGCTCCGATTACGCGGCGAATGTGGAAAAGGCCGAGGCCCTGGCGCCGACTGCGTCGCGCCCCGCTCCCGCCGCGGAAATGCGGCGCGTGGATACGCCTGGGCAGAAAACCATCGCCGAGGTCAGCGCCTTCCTCAAGGTTTCACCCGGGCAATGCGTGAAAACCCTGCTGGTGAAAGGCCGCGACGGCCTGGTGGCGCTGTGCCTGCGCGGCGACCATGAATTGAACGAAGTGAAGGCCGGCAAGCTGGCCGAATTGCCGGGCGAAGTCGAGCTCGCCAGCGAGGCGGATATCCTTGCCGCCACCGGCGTGCGCCCCGGCTTCATCGGCCCGGCCGGCCTGCCCGGCGCGATCCCGGTGATCGTGGACCGCAGCGCCGCCGTGCTGGCGGACTTCGTCTGCGGCGGCAATGCCGACGGCACGCACCACACCGGCGCCAACTGGGAACGCGACGCACGCATCACGCGGGTCGAGGACATCCGCCAGGTGGTCGAGGGCGACCCCTCGCCCGACGGCAAGGGCACGCTGCGCCTCGCCCGCGGCATCGAAGTGGGCCACGTGTTCCAGCTCGGCTCCAAGTACGCCGAGGCGCTGGGCGCCACCGTGCTGGACGACCAGGGCAAGGCGCAGGTGATGCTGATGGGCTGCTACGGCATCGGCATCAGCCGCATCGTGGCGGCCGCCATCGAGCAGCGCCATGACGAGGCCGGCATCGTCTGGCCGGAGGCGATGGCGCCGTGGCGGGTGGCGGTGTGCGTGATCAACCCCAAGGGCAACCCGGAGGTCGCCGCCGCCGCCGAATCGCTGTACCAGGAGCTCGCCGCGCGCGGCATCGAAACCGTGCTGGACGATCGCGGCCTGCGCCCCGGCGCGATGTTCGCCGATATGGAGCTGATCGGCATTCCGCATCGCGTGGTGGTCAGCGAACGCGGCCTTGCCGCCGGCACGCTGGAATACCGGGCTCGCCACGAGGCGGAAAGCCGCGCCGTGACCCGTGACGAGCTGTTCGGCCTGCTCGACTGAAAGCCGCCTGTATGGTCCCGACAAGCGGCCGCCATGCGCGGCCGTTTGTTTTCATGCCCGGGGCACTGCGTCGAATTGGATTATCCCGTGTAATGGCGAAACGCAATGCCCGGCGTCCCGCCATTGGTTTTTTGTGAAATCGGGCGCTTTGCAAATACGGTTTATTTGAGTGAGAATGGCCGCCGCACCGGTAATGCCGTCTGCCACGCATTCATCCGGGCCACCACAAATTCTCATCGTTACGGGAGCTTCCGATGGCCATCGATATCAAGAATCTCAACCATAATCAGCTCAACGACCTGATCAACAAGGCGCAGTCGCGCCAGCACGAACTGAAGAAGGAAAAGGTGGTCAAGCTGCGCGAAAAGATCCACGCGCTGATCAAGGCCGAGGGTTACAGCTTCGACGACATCTTTGGTGGCGCCCGCGGCAAGCGCCGCAGCGGCGGCACGGTGGCCCCGAAATACCGCAATCCGGCGAATGCCGAGCAGACCTGGTCCGGTCGCGGCAAGCGTCCGCGCTGGTTCAACGAGGCGCTGAAGGCCGGCAAGAAGGAAAAGGACCTGCTGATCTGATTTGACACTTTGCGATCACCCATGGTCGCGAAGATCAAACCGGCAGCCATCCTCGGCCGTGCTTTTCACGAGGTACTCCCATAAAAACGCCGGCCTGCAGGTCGGCGTTTTTTGTGGGCATCCACAAACGGGATTTTCGCGGGGCGCCCCTCTCCCGGCCCTCTTCCCGGCTTTCGCCGCCGAAAGCCTGCGAATCCGGCCTGCGACGGATTACAGGGAGCGGCGCGGCGATACCAGCAGCTCGCCGAACAGCAGGCCTGCCACCAGCGACACCAGCAGGGTAAGCAGCAGCAAGGCCGTGTCCATGCCCAGGCTGGTGTCGCGTTCGAGCAGGAAGGACACGCTGCGGAAACCCACGCTGCCCGGCACCAGCAGCAGGATGCCCGGCTCGCGGATCACCGCGCCCGGCCGCTGCCGCAGGCGCGCGTAGAGGTTGGCCAGCGCGCTCACCAGCAGGCCGCCGACGAACACGCCGAACGGCGCGCTGGGCAGGTGCCCGGAAAATTCGCCGCCCCAGCGCGTGGCGAGATAGCCCGCGATCACCGCCACGATCACCGCCGGCCAGTCGCGCCGCGCGGCGCGGAACAGCATCGCGAACGCCACCGCGGCCACCAGCAGCGCCGGCCAGTCGGTCCAGCCCGGCAGCGGCGGCAGCGCGAAATCCCGCGCATGGATGCCGAACGCGGCGCAGACCTCGGTGGCCGCCACGGTGCCGAAGGTCAACTTCAGCAAGGTCGCCGTGGCGCCGCCCAGGCGCGCCATGCCGGACACCAGGTGCCCGCTGGACACTTCGCGCACCGCGGTGGTCAACGACATGCCCGGCACCAGGATGATCAGTGCCGCCAGCACCACCGACTTGATCGCCAGCGGCACCACGAAAGCGCTGACCAGGATCGCCACCGCGGTGGCCACCACCGCGCTGATCGCGTCGCTGGCCACCGCCAGCCGCGGCCGCGTGGCGGAAAGGATGGTGATGCCGCCGATCAGCGCGCCGATCACCCCGGCCACCACCAGGTCCACCCACGAGCTGTGCAGGAACAATGCCGCGATGCTGGCGGCGGACAGGCCATAGCTGATGACGGTATTGATCTTCGCCCTGCGCGTGTCCGGCGCGCCCAGTGCGCGCAGCAGGCGGGAACCCTCGCGCAGGTCCAGCTCGCCCGCGATCACCCGGTCGGCGATCTCGTCCGCCTCGCACAGGCGCGCCAGGTTCACGTCGCCGGGGGCGAGCCGCATCACCTGGGTGGTCTGCGCCACGCCCTCGTCGCCCTGCCCCAGGTCGGAGAAGGAAATGATGATCGCGGTGGGGCTGGACCACACGTCGGCCTGCAGGCCCAGCCGCCGCGCGCTGAGGTCGACCGCCATCTCCAGCCGCGGTGCCGAGGTGCCGTACTGGTGCAGCCGCCGCGCCAGCTCCAGCAGGAAGGCCATCCGCGTGTTCAGCGCCGCGGTGACCAAGGGTTGTGCACCCGCAGCCGGCGCGCTCATGCAGCAGCGCGCACCTTGAGCGTGGTGCCGTCCACCGCCACCACCTCCACCGTGATGCCCAGCGGCAGGTCCGGCCCGCTGACCAGCCACTGGCCGTCGCCCACGCGCACCTTGCCGCGGCCGTTGACGATGGGCTCGATCAGCTCGTAGCGCTGGCCGATCATCTGCTCCGCACGACGGTTCAGCCGATCACTGCCGGGCGCGCGACGTTCGATCCGCGGCCGCAGCCAGCGCGCATAGGCCAGGCAGGCGGCCAGCGCCAGCACGGCGAACAGCACCGCCTGCGCCAGCAGGCCCATGCCGGGGAACAGCCACAGCAGCACGCCCATCGCCGCGGCGGCGATGCCTATCCACAAGAGGAAATAGCCGGGCGCCATCACCTCGCCCGCGATCAGCAGCAGGGCGAGGATCCACCACAGGTAATGCGTTGCGATCTGTCCGAGCATGGGAATCATCCGAACTGTTCTTGACTCCCCTCTCCCGCTTGCGGGAGAGGGGTCGGGGGAGAGGGCACGGCCTCCACGAATTGCCTGATCTGCTCCAGCACGCTTTCCGTCCGATCCATCACGTCGTGATTCCAGAAGCGCAGCACGGTCAGCCCCTGTGCTGTCAGCCACGCATCACGCTCGCGATCATAGGCGACTTGGTCGCCATGTTGGCTGCCGTCCAGTTCGATCACCAACCCGCGTTCCATGCAGACGAAATCGACGATGTAAGGACCGAACGGCTTCTGGCGCTTGAACTTCAAACCCAAGAAACGATGGGCGCGCAGGTGGTACCAGAGATGTTGCTCGGCAGGTGTCGGGATCGAACGCATGGATTTGGCGTGGTCCAAGTGGGTCATACCTGATCCTTCCTTGAAAAGCGCCCTCTCCCCCAACCCCTCTCCCGCAAGCGGGAGAGGGGAGAAAAGCATGTCAGCGCGGCGGCATGGCCTTGGTGGCGGCCTGCTGCTGGCCCAGCGATTCCTTGGCCAGCTCGGCGATGCCGGCCATGGCGCCGATCACGCCGGTGGCCTCGATCGGCAGCAGCAGCATCTTCTGGTTCGGCGAGGCGGCCATCGCTTTCAAGGCCTCGACGTAGTTGTTGGCGACGAAGTAGTTCAGCGCGTTGACGTTGCCGCTGGCGATCGCCTCGGACACCATCGTCGTGGCCTTGGCCTCGGCTTCCGCGGTGCGCTCGCGCGCCTCGGCGGCGCGGAACGCGGCTTCCTTCTCGCCTTCGGCGGCGAGGATCACCGACTGCTTCTCGCCCTCGGCCTTGAGGATCGCCGCCTGGCGGAAGCCCTCGGCGTCGAGGATGTTCGCGCGCTTCTCGCGCTCGGCCTTCATCTGCCGCGCCATCGCGTCCACCAGGTCGCGCGGCGGCGCGATGTCCTTGATCTCGATGCGGTTGACCTTGACGCCCCACGGGTGGGTGGCCTCGTCCACCACGCGCAGCAGCTTGGCGTTGATCGCGTCGCGCTGGCTCAGGCTCTCGTCCAGGTCCAGCGAGCCGAGCACGGTGCGGATGTTGGTCATGATCAGCGCCAGCGTGGCCTGTTCCAGCTGCGCCACCTCGTAGGCCGCCTTGGCGGCGTCCAGCACCTGGTAGAACACCACGCCGTCCACGCGCACCACGGCGTTGTCCTTGGTGATGACGTCCTGCGATGGCACGTCCAGCACCTGTTCCATCATGTTCATCTTGCGGCCCACCGACTGGTAGACCGGTATCAGCAGGTGCAGGCCAGGCGTCAGCGTGCGGGTGTATTTGCCGAAGGTCTCCACCGTCCACTCGTAACCCTGCGGCACGATGCGCACCATCTTGAGCAGCGTGACGACCACCAGCACCACGATGACCAGCGCAAGAAACGATCCCATGACCTGCTCCATTCCCCGATGAGAACTGCAGTATAGGCGAGCGCGATGGCGGCCGTAGGAGCGGCTGCAGCCGCGATTCCCGAACGCGCCCGTCGCGGCTGAAGCCGCTCCTACGGCTGCTGCTAGCGCGTGCCGAACTGCGGCAGGCGCAGGCTCACGCGCAGGCCGCCGCCCTCGCGGTTGGCAAGCAGCACCCGCCCGCCGTGCGCCTCGGCGATCTCGCGCGCCAGTGCGAGGCCCAGCCCCGTGCCGGAACGCTTGGTGGAATAGAACGGCAGCAGGGCCTGCGCCAGCACGGTCTCGCTCATGCCGGGGCCGCGGTCGGCCACCTCGATGCGCAGCTCGCTGCCGGTATCGAGAAGGGTCAGGCTGACCTCGTCCTCCGCGCTGCCGGACTCGTGCGCGTTCTTGATCAGGTTGATCAGCACCTGCTCGATCTGCACCGGGTCGAAGCACCCGGGATGCGTGGGTGCCGGCGACGCGAGCCGGTATCGGCAATGCAGCGCCAGCGAAGCCAGGAACGGCTCCCACTCGACCGCTTGCGGCTGCGGCGCCGGCAGCTTGGCGAAGCTGGCGTAGCCGGCGATGAAGCCGTGCAGGTGCCTGGCGCGCTCGCTGATGGTGGCGAACACGCCGGGCAGGCGTTCCAGGTTGCCGCGGCGCGCCAGTTCCGCGCCGGAATGCGCCAGCGAGGAGATCGGCGCCAGCGAGTTGTTGAGCTCGTGGCTGATCACCCGGATCACCCGCTTCCAGGTCGCCACTTCCTGCCGCGACAGCTCGCGCGTCATGCGCCGGAACAGGTGCAGCCGGTGCGGCCGGCCCTGCAGCCGGAACGCGCGCTGCGACAAGTGGAAGGTTTCCTCGCTGCCGTCCATCTCCACGCTGAGCAGTGCGTCCTCGCCGCCTTCCACCGCGCGCGACAGCGCCTCCGGCGCCTCGGTCAGCAGCTCGGTGAAATCCAGCCCGTTGAGGCTCTTGCCCTCGTTGAACAGGTGGCGCGAGGCGATGTTGGAATAGACCACGCGGCCGTTGCCGTCGGTGAGCACCAGCGCCACCGGCGTGTTCTGCACCACCGTCTCCAGCAGCAGCTCGCGCTGCACCAGGTGCTGGCGCTGCTCGCGCAGGGTCTGGCCCAGCGCGTTGTGCATGCGGATCAGCTCACCCAGCTCGTCGCTGCGGCGCGCCGCGATGGAGAAGCTGAAATCGCCGTCGCGGTAACTCGCCACCGCGCCCTCCAGCGCGCGCAGCAGGCGGCTCAGCGGCGACATCACCAGGTGCGCCAGCCACCACGCCAGCGGCAGCAGCACCAGCGCGCTGACCGCCAGGCCACCATAGATGCCCAGCTGCGCCGGCGTGCGGATCGACACCGACAGATCCTTGTGCAGCCAGTCGAACAGCTGCGGCAGCGGCCACTGGGTCAGCCCCACGTAGACCAGCGCGCCGGCCACCGCGGCCACCGCGAGCAGCAGGGTCAAGCGGAACTGCAGCGTGTTCAGGCGGCGCCACATCAGGGCCTGGGCCTGCTCAACGACATGCCGGATCGTGTGGCGTCTGCGCGCAACTCACCGGCGGCTGGCCGTTTTGCCAGGGCCGCTCGGTACCCATCACCGCGTTCCGGTCGTTGGCGTTCGGCGGCGGCGGCTCCGGCTCCCATGTCTTGCGCTCGCTCTTGAACTTGAACGGCGAAGGTTTCGCCGGCGTATCGCCGCGATGCGGAACGCCGTCGTGCGCAGGGGCGATGCTGGCGGCAGGCGCCGGAGCGGCCCACTGGTCGGGTGCCGTCTGCGCCGCGGCCGCGAAAGCCGGCAGGCAGAGCGACAGGAAAGCGAAGCTTCGGATGCGCATGGGAACCTCCGGGCAATGAAGCACGAACGTCGGGCAGCTTTCCACGCCGCCACCGGGCCCGCAAGCGACATCGGTCATGCCGACGCCGTCAGCCCGTAACGCTCCATGCGCCGGTACAACGCCTGGCGCGACAGGCCCAGCACCTGCGCGGCGCGGCTCACCACGCCCTCGGCCTGGTGCAGCGCGCCCTCCACTGCCTCGCGGCTGGGTTCGTCGAGGTTGCGCGCGGCGGCCGGCGCGACCTGCGGCAGGTTGAGCAGCTCCGGCGTGATCGGCTTGCCGCCGGCCAGCAGCGCGGCTCGCTCGATCGCGTTCTTCAGCTCGCGCACGTTGCCCGGCCACGGATAGGCCAGCAGCGCCTCGCGCGCGGCGTCGCCCAGCGCGGCGCGACCGGCGAGGAAGTGCTCGGCCAGCGGCAGCACGTCGTCGCTGCGCTCGGCCAGCGGCGGCAGGTTCACCTCGATCACGTTGAGCCGGTAATACAGATCCTCGCGGAAGGTGCCGGCGCGGATCATCGCCTTGAGGTCGGCGTTGGTCGCCGACAGCACGCGCACCTTCGCCTGCCGCGTCTTGCCGGAACCCAGCCGCTCGAACTGCCCGGTTTCCAGCACGCGCAGCAGCTTCATCTGGCCCGGCAGCGGCAGGTTGCCGATCTCGTCGAGGAACAGCGTGCCGCCGTCGGCCAGCTCGAAGCGGCCCTCGCGCGCCTTGTTCGCGCCGGTGTAGGCGCCGGCCTCGGCGCCGAACAGCTCGGCCTCGATCAGCTCGCCCGGCAGCGCACCGCAGTTCACCGCCACGAACGGACCCTTCTTCACCAGCGAGTTCGCGTGCACTATGGCCGCGATGCGCTCCTTGCCCGCGCCGTTCGGCCCGGTGATCAGGATCGGCACCTCGGCACGCGCCACCTGGCAGGCCAGCTCCAGCGTGCGCGCCATCGCCTCGGAGGCGAACACCAGGTGGTCGAGGTCGTAGGTGCTCTGCAACACCTCGCGGCGACGGCGGCGTTCGCGGCGCGCGCGGCTCATCTCGCGGGTGGACTCGGAAAGCTCCAGCAGGTTCTCCACCGTGGCCAGCAGCTTGTGGTCGTCCCACGGCTTGGCGAGGTAGTCCGCGGCGCCGGCCTTCACCAGCTCCACCGCGGTCTCCAGGTGGGTCCACGCGGTCAGCAGGATCACCGGCAGGTCGGGGTGGCTCTCGCGGATCGCGCGGAACAGCTCCACGCCCTCCTCGCCCGAGGTGGTGTCCGCGCTGAAATTCATGTCCTGGATCACCACATCCACCCGCTCGCGCTCCAGCGCGGCCAGGCCCTCGGCCTGGTTCAGCGCCACCACGGGGCGGATGTCGTGCAGCGACAGCAGCAGCGACAGCGCCTCACCCACGGACGGGTTGTCGTCGACGATCAGTACGGTACGCATCTTGTTCCTGCACATGTCCGCATGGATGCGGCTCCGGTGGAAAAGGTTGCCATGACCATCGGCCTACGTACATGAAAATTTCCGCACATCACACGCTCCGCGTCGCCACCACCGGGGGCACCGCCGCCGCGCGCAGTGCGGGCGACAGCACGGCGAACTGGCCGAGCAGCAGCATCAGCGCCGCGCCCGGCGGCAGCCAGATCCACGGCAGATGCGGCAGCTCGTAATAGCGCATCAGCCAGGCGTTGCCAAAGTAGGCCAGGACCATGCCCAGCGCCACGCCCGCCCCAACGATCAGCGCGTTCTCGGTCAGGAAGTAGCGCAGGATGTCGACGCGCCGCGCACCCAGCGCCCGGCGGATGCCGATCTGCCGCGTGCGCTTCTGCACCCAGAAGCCGGTGAGGCCCATGATGCCGATCACGGTGACCACCACCACGGTCAGTGCCACGCCGGCGAACAGCCACAGCGCGGCGCAGCGGCTCTTGAAGGCCTTGCTGCTGCGGGTATCGTAGAAGCTGGCATCCGCCTGTGTTCCCGTCGACAGCCGCGCGCCGAACTCGCGCAGGATGGCCTTGCGCACGCCGCGCAGCGCCGTCTCGCGCATGGCCGGATCGACCCGCACGGCATACAAAAGCGGCATCGACGTGTCGCCCATCCGCTGCGGGAACAACATGGTGTCGTCGGCCCGCCCCTGCGTCGCCATGCCGAGCTGGTTACGCAGCAAGTGGCGCACGATGCCGACAATCCGATAGCCGGGCCCTGCCGGCTCCTCCGGATCGGTCACGCGCTGCCCGAGCGCATTGGCCTGGCCAAACAACTGATGCGCCAGTGCCTGCGTAATGATCACCGGCCTGGGCACATCCTTGTAGCCATCCACGGCCCGGTACTCATCGGGCAGGAAATCGCGCCCCGCCAGCAACGGGATGCCGAGCGTGTTCAGCAGACCCTCGCCGGCATATACGTTGACGCCCAGCTTGACCTTGGTGGGCCCCTGCATGCCAAAGGCATAGACGCTGCTGAACACCATCGGCAGGCTGCCGGCCGGGCTGACCGCGCGCACGCCAGGCACCTCGCGCAGCGCCTGCGCGCCGGCCTGCACGTCCGCAGCCGTCCATCGGCCGGTGGCAGCCGCCAGTTGATCGACCAGGATCAGGTTGGCCGTATCCACCCCGCCGGGCGCCAGCATCGGCTCCAATTGCCGCCAGGTGAGGAACATCACGTTGCACAGGATGGCGCAGGCCAGCGTCACCTGCAGCAACACCAGCAGCGGCATCAGGCACTGCCGGCGCAGGACGGAAACATGGATGCGCAGCGACATGACGCTCCCTCATTCACTCTTGATCTGCAAACCCGGCTCGACCAGCGCGACCCGCCAGGCCGGCAGCAGGCCCACCAGCGCGCCCACCGCCAGCGCCAGCGCGAACAGCGCGCCAAACATCGCCGGATCGAGTTGCGCCAACCCGGAGAATTCATCGCTTTGCTGGCGCAGTATCCACAACCCCAGCCAGGTCAGCGGCAGCGCGAGCACGCCGCCGACCAGGCACACCAGCCCCGATTCCAGCACGTGCTGCAGGAACACCGCGCGCCGTGGCGCACCCAATGCGCGACGCATGCCCACCTCGCCGCTGCGCCGAAGGAAGCGCGCCGACAACAGGCCCGCCACGTTGACCATGCACAGCAATAGGAACGAACCGGCCAGCCACACGTTGAGCCGCACGCTGTCCGGCACCACGTCGTTGCGCCTCATCCAGCCGGCCACGCCGGTCAGCTCCGAACGCGGCCGCTTGCCGAAGCCGGCCCGCGCCATCGTCTGCTCCGCGTAGTCCTGCAGGAAGCGGCGGTACGCCGACACCTGCTGCGACGTGTCTAGCTGCACCCACAGGCCCAGCGACGCGCAACGGACGGGATCGACCGCGACGCCATAGCCACCCTTGTACGAAGCGTCGCAATCGTCCGAACCCCAGGGGACCAGCCCCGCATCCAGTGCAGCGGCATAGGGCGCGTAGAGGTTTTCCTCGCCCCCGGACGAGAACGAACCCACGCTCAGCTCGTAGAAATGTGGCTGCGGCGCATACGGCTCGATCACCCCGACCACGCGGAACAAGGTGTTCTTGAGCCGCACGCTGCGTCCGACGGCATCGGCGGTACCGAACAGTTTCTGCGCGAGGGCGGCATCGATCACCGCCACCGGCACGCGGGCGGCGTCCTCGGCCGGTGTCCAGTCGCGCCCGTAGCGCAACGATACGCCGAACATCGGGATGAAATCCGAGGTCGTCGCCAGGATCAGCTGCTGGCTCTGCGCATGCCTGCCGTCATCGGACACTTCGTCGGCAGCCATGTCCGCCACCACCGTTTGCCGTGCCGCATGATGTGCCGCCAGCAGCGCCTGTGCATCGGCCAGTTTGATGCGGTGATAGCTGCGATCCTCGGCAATATTGTTCAGGGCCGCGTCCTCCGTGTCGCCCCGCGGCTTCGCCAGCACCGTATCCACCCACGCCAGGTACAGGTGCTGGCTGCGCCCCGGCAGCGGATCGGCCGACAGCACGTGCAGCAGGGTCAGCGTGGTCATGCACGCCGCGAGGCCCAGCGCCGTCGTCAGCACCACCAGCACCGTGCTCTTCGGAAAGCGCCGCAGGCCGTGTGCGGCCAGTTCGAGACTGTAGCGAAGCATGTCCCCTCCGTTTGCCTGGCGCCCCGTCCTCGCGCCCGGCAAACATATTACATGTGTAATTTTTCAGCCACCCTCCGCCTGCCAAAGGGGAACAGGCAAGATTCACACGCTCCGCGTCGCCACCACCGGCGGCACCGCCGCGGCGCGCAGCGCAGGGCCGAGCACGGCGAGCTGGCCGAGCAGCCACAGCACGACGGCACCCGAGGCCAGCCAGGCCAGCGGCATGTGCGCCAGTTCGTAGTGCTTCATCAGCCACAGGTTCAGTCCGACCGCACCGAGCGAGCCAAGCAAGATGCCTGCGCTAACGATCAGCAGGTTCTCGAACTGGAAGTAGCGCAGGATGTCGCGCCGCGTGGCGCCGATGGCACGACGGATGCCGATCTGCCGGGTGCGCTGCTGCACCCAGAAGCTGGACAAGCCCACCACGCCAAGCGCGGTCAGCGCCAGCAGGCAGCCGGTGACCACCAGCAATACCCAGATCATGGCGCGGTCCCCGTGGTAGTAGTCCGAAACCGTGTCGGCGTAGATGTGACCGTCGGTGACAATGCGTGCGGGATCGATGCGGGTGAGCACGCCGGGCAGATCGCGCTTGACTGCGCCGCGCGCGTCCGGCCGCACGCGCAGCACGTACACGCCCCCCTGCACGCGGGTCACCGGCAGGATCAGGCTGCGATCCACACCTTGGTCTTTGTTGATGCTCGGGTTGAGCAGATGACCCACCACGCCAACCACCTGCACGGCGTGCTTGCCGTCGCTGTCCAGCCAGAAGGTTTTCCCCAATGGGCTCTCGCCGGGCCACAACTGTCCCGCCAACGTGCGCGTGACAATAACGACCGTCGGCGGCGGCTGGTCCTTGAACGGGTTGTAGTCGACATACTCCTGCGGCAGGAAATCGCGCCCAGCCGACAGCCGGATGCCCAGCGTACGCAGCATGCCGGGCGAGCCCAGATATTCGACTACGTTGTCGAGTCCGCTCTTCTCGTCGCCGGGGCGGCGAAAGACACCCATGCTCCAGTAGTTGTTGGTAAGCGGCAGCGTGTTGGCCATCGCCGCTGACTCGACACCTGGCAAGCCACGCAAGGCGGCCAGGTCGGCAGCAGCCACATCGGTCGGATCACGGCTGACCGCGGCTCCGCCCAGATCGAGGCCGCTGGCCCGCGCCCATACCAGTTCGTTGTCGGCGACGCCGGTGGGCACGCGCATGGCCGCCAGGCGGTCTCCAATCAGGAACAGCGCGTTGGTGACGATGGCGCAGGTCAGCGCGATCTCAAGCGCCACTAGCACGATGGTGGTCTTGTGATGCTTCAGTGCGGAAATGATGGGATGCATGCGCGATGTCCCTATTGCGTCTTCAGCAAACGGGCCGGCACGATGCGGCAGGCGCGCCACGCCGGGAACAAGGCCGCCACCAAGGTGGCGCACACCGCCAGCAAGAAGGTGGCACTGAGCATCACGCCATCCATGTGCGCCAGCGTGGCATACGGCACCGGCTGCTGGCGCACGATCCACAGGCCGAAGATGGCCAGCAACAGGCCTAGCGCGCCGCCGGCCAAACCCACCAGCGCCGCTTCCACCAGCAATTGTGCGAATACTGAACGCTTCGATGCGCCCATGGCGCGGCGCACGGAGAGTTCGCCGCCCCGGCGCAGGAACTTCACCAGTAGCAGTGCCACAGTGTTGACCAGGCACACCAGCATGAAGCCCAGCGCCAACAGGGCCTGCAGTTGCACGCTGCCCGGCACCACGTGGTTGTAGTCCAGCCACGCCATCACGTCGCGCAAGCGCGTGTTCGGCGGCCGCACAAAGTGGCCCAGAGCTTTCTGCTGTTCCGAATAATTGACGAGGAACTCATGATAAGCCACGACTTGCTGCGGCGTGTCCAGCTGCACCCAGAAATCCATCCAGGCGCAGCTGCTAGCCTTGCGCAGATCGCCGTCGCTCGGAAATTTTCCCCAGCAACTCATGCTGTTGGCCCCGCTCAACTTCAGATCCAGCGCCGTCTGCAGCGGCAGGAACACCTGTTCGGGCTCGTTGGTGTAGTTGCCCATCCCGAGATCGTAGAAATGCGGCGACGGGTTCCAGCGGTCGATCACCCCAACGATGCGGAAGTCGTACTTGCCCAGTTGCAAGGTCTGGCCCACCGCATGCGGCGTGCCGTAGAGCTTGTCGGCCAGGTCGCGCGAAATCACCGCTACGCGCGAACGCCGCTCGTCATCGCTTGCCGCCCATCCACTGCCATCCAGGAACGGCACGTCGAACATCGGGAAGAAATCGGCCGTGGTGGAACGCGCTGGGGTGAAAAAGGCGTGCGATGCGCCCTGCGGCGGCACCACCGTCACCCGTCCGCCCGTCATCGCTGCCTGATGCACACCCTTGCGCGCATGCAGCAGGTTCATCGCGTCGATCCAGGTCAGTTGATCCGGCGGATCGTGGGTCGGGTTGTCGCTGTCCATCGGCCGCGGATCGATCTGCGGATAGAACAATTGTCCGCTGCGCCCCGGTATCGGATCGGCCGTCATCACGTGCAGCACCGTGATCATCGTCATGCTGGCGCCGATGCCCAGCGCGATCGCCAGCACCATCAGCGCGGTGAGCACCTTGTTGCGCTTCAAGCTATGCAACGCCAAGTCGAGGTAGTAGCCGAACATTCCATGCCTCCTTGTTGAACTCTCCTCTCCCGCAAGCGGGAGGGGGAGCAAAGCCGTCACACACTCCGCGTCGCCACCACCGGCGGTACCGCCGCCGCGCGCAGTGCGGGGCCGAGCACGGCGAGCTGGCCGATGGCCCAGAGCGCCAGGGCGCCGGTCGGGAAATAGCTGGCCGGCAGGCGCGGCAGTTCGTAATGTGTCATCAGCAGCAGGTTGATCGCGTAGGCCAGCGCCATGCCCAGCACGACGCCGCCGGTGACGATCAGGAAATTCTCGGCCTGGAAATAGCGCAGGATGTCGCGGCGGGTGGCGCCGATCGCGCGGCGGACGCCGATCTGCTTGCGCCGCTGCGCCACCCAGAAGCTGGCGAGGCCGCCGATCCCAAGCGCGGTAACGACCAGCAGCGCCACGCACACCGTGGCGAGCAGCCACGCCATGGCGCGGTCGCCGGCGAAGTAGCCGTCGCGCAGGTCCGCATAGGTGCCCTTGTCGTTGATCAGCATCTGCGGATTGAGCGCCATCAGCTTGTCGGCGGCCTCGCGCAGCACGCGGCCGCGCGAAGCGGGGTCGGTACGCAGCACATAGAGCGCCGACAAGGCGGAAGCCGGACGTGCGGCGAACAGCGCCACGTATTCCGACGCGGTGCCGCGCAATTCGCCGCGCACCATGTGGTCCACCACGCCGATCACCCGGAAGCGCCGATTGCCGATCCAGAACGTCCGCCCCAGCGCGTCCTGCTCCGGCCACAGGCGCCCGGCCAGGGCGCGGGTGATGATCATCGAGGACGACTGCGGCATCCACACGTCCATGCCGGCGTACTCGTCGGCGTCGAAGTCGCGCCCTTCCACCAGCTTCAATCCCAGCGTCTGCAGGTAGCCGGGCGAGCCCAGCATCAGCTGCACGTTCGGTCCGCGCCTGGTGCCGTCGGCGTCCATGCTCGGGTTGAAGTTCATGTCGTTGTTGGCCAGCGGCAGCGAGACCACCGTCGCGACGGATTGCACGCCCGCGATGCCGCGCAGCGCGGCCAGGTTGCGCTCGGTCACCGGCGTCGCGGCGTCGCCCGACACGCCGTCGGTCATCAGCCATACCAGCCCGCTCTCGGCGAGGCCGGTATGCACCTGCATCTGCGCCAGCCGCTGGCGGATCATGAACACCGCGTTGCACAGGATCGCGCAGGCCACGGCGATCTCCAGCACCAGCAGGCCGGCGGCCAGCTTGTGCCGGCGCAGCGCGGAAAGGATCGGTCGGAATTCCATCATGGCGTCCTCAATGGCTCTTCAGTTGCAGTGCCGGCGGCACCAGGCAGGCGCGCCATGCCGGCAGCAAGCCGGCCAGCAGGCTGGCGAGGATGGCCAGCACGAAGGTGGTGAGGAACATGCCCAGGTCCAGATGCGCCAGCGCGGCGTAGTTCGTCGGCGAACGCCGCACCGCCCACAACCCCGCAAGCGCGAGCAGCAGGCCGACCCCGCCGCCGGCGACGCCGACCAGACCGGCCTCGGTCAGCAGCTGCGCGAACACCGCGCCACGCGACGCCCCCAGCGCGCGCCGCACGCCGATCTCGCCCGAGCGCCGCAGGAACTTCGCCAGCAGCAGGCCCACCGTGTTGATCAGGCACACCAGCAGGAAACCGAACGCCACCCAGGTCTGCAGGCGCACGTCGCTGGGCACCACCTCGTTGTGGCCCAGCCAGTCCATCAGGCCGCGCAGCGCGGTAAGCGGCTTGTCCTTGAACTGGAAGCGCCCCAGCGCCCTCTGCTGCGCGGAGTAATGCACCAGGTAATCGCGGTACGCTGCCACCCTGGCGGGCGTGTCCAGCTCCACCCAGTACTGCAGCCACACGCAGGGCTGGTTCTCCAGGTGCACCTGGTCGGCGAGCTGGCCCCAGCAATCCAGCGAATTGCCCTGGATGCCCAGCTCCGCCAGGTCGCGCGAGGTGGCGAACGGGATGAACACGCCGTCGCTCTCCGCAAAACCGCCCTGGCCGTACAGGTCGTAGAAGCGCGGCACCGGACGCCAGTGCTGCAGTACCCCGACGATGCGGAAATCCCACTTGTCCAGTCGGATGCTCTTGCCCACGCTGTCGACGCCGTCGAACAGCTTGTCGTTGAGCGCCTGCGAGATCACCGCCACGCGCGCCCGGGCATCGTCGTCCGCCGCCGTCCAGCCGGCGCCGTAGCGGAACGGCACGTCGAACATCGGGAAGAAATCCGTGGTGGTCGCCACCGTGGAAAGCGACATCGGCCGCGCGCCCGGCTGCGGACCGAACACCTTCAGCTTCGCGCTCACCACGATGGCCTGCCGGTCGGCGCGGTGCTCGCGGAGCAGGTTGGTGGCGTCGATGTAGGTGTACTCGGCTTCGGGCTCGGTCTTCGAACGCGTGTCCGGCATGATCTGCGGATAGAACAGCTGCCCGCTCTTGCCCGGCAGCGGGTCGCCCGAAAGCAGGTGCAGCACCGTCAGCGTGGTGATGCACGCGCCGATGCCCAGGCCGATCGCCAGCACCATCAGGCCGGTGAGGATCGGTGTGCGCTTGAGGCTGCGCCATGCAAGATCGAGGTAATACCCGAACATTCCATCTCTCCTTGTTGAACTCCCCTCTCCCGCTTCCGGGAGAGGGGCTGGAAGAAAGGGTTCGGACAGCGCGCAACGCCACGCTCCGCCCGTGCCCTCTCCCGCCCCATCCGGGGCACCCTCTCCCGCGGGCGGGAGAGGGAAAAGCTCACACGCTCCGCGTCGCCACCACCGGCGGTACCGCCGCCGCGCGCAGCGCGGGGCCGAGCACGGCGAGCTGGCCGAGCAGCCACAGCGCGAGCGCGCTCACCGGCAGGAAGTACCAGGGCATGCGCGCGACCTCGTAGCGCTGCATCAGGTACAGGTTGATGCCGAAGGCCAGCACCAGGCCCAGCACCACGCCGGCGGTGCTGAGCAGGAAGTTCTCGGTCTGGAAGTACTGCATGATGTCGCCGCGGGTGGCGCCCACCGCGCGGCGGATGCCGATCTGCCGGCGCCGCTGGCCCACCCAGAAACTGGTGAGGCCGACGATGCCGAACGCGGTGACCGCGAGCATCACCACGCAAACCAGCACCAGCATCCACACCATGCTGCTGGTGTCGGCGAAATAGTCGGCGCGCATCTGCGCGTAGGTCTTGCCCTCCACCACCGCGCCCGGCTCCAGCCGGCCCAGCGCCTGCACCGCCTCGCGCACGACGCGGTCGCGATCCTGCGGCGCGCTGCGCAGCACGTAGTCGCCCATCATGCCGTCGGGGCGCGACGGGTAGAACACGCTGGAATACCGCCCGCCGGGACCGCTGAACTTGGGGTCCTGCGCCAGCACGTCGCCGACCACGCCGACCACCGTCCAGCTTTCGCCGTTGGCATACAGCGCCTTGCCCAGCGCATCTTGGCCGGGCCACAGGCGCTGCGCGTCGCTTTGCGTGACCAGCAGGACGTGACCGGTGGACTGGAAATCCTTCAGGCCGCTGTCCGCGTATTCGTCGGCGTTGAAGAAGCGCCCCCGCAGCAGGTGCAGCCCCAGCGTCTGCTCGCCGCCGCTGCCGAGGAAATACACCGAGGTGTTCACCGTGGTTTTGCCGTCCGGCGTGGCGGTGAACCCGGTCAGCGCCGGATTCTGGTCCAGCGGCATGCTGGTCACCGGCACCACCGCCGTGACGCCGGCAATGCCGCGCAGGGCGGCCAGGTCGCGCGGGATATCGCTGGCGGCACGCCCGGGATCGGTGCCGTTCAACGTGATGACCGAAAGGCCGGACTCGTCGATGCCGTTCGACCAGTGGATGTTCGCCACGCGCTGGCCGATCATGAACACGGCGTTGCACAGCACGGCGCAGGCCAGCGCGATCTCGAGCACGATCAGCACGGCGGGGATGCGGTGGCGGCGCAGGCTGGAGAGAATCGGACGGATTTCCATGATTGAGCTTCCTTGAAGAGTGTGGCCATGGATGGCCGCTTTCACGCGCAGGGAAAGCGCATCAGACATCTTTCAGTTGCGGTGCGGGCGCCACCACGCAGGCACGCCACGCGGGCAGCAGGCCGGCGACCAGGCTGGCGACCAGCGCCACCACGAAGGTGAACAGGAACATCGCCAGGTCCAGGTGGGCGAGGCCGGCGTACTGCGCCGGCTGGTGGCGTATGCCCCACAGCCCAAGCTCGGCGAACACCAGGCCCAGCACGCCGCCGGCCATGCCCACGATGCCGGCCTCGACCATGAACTGCGCGAAGATCGCGCCGCGCGATGCCCCCAGTGCGCGGCGCACGCCGATCTCGCGCGAACGGCGCAGGCACTTGGCCAGCAGCAGGCCCACCGTGTTCACCACGCAGATCAGCAGGAAGCCGAACGCCAGGCCCGCCTGCAAGCGCACGTCCTCGGGCACCACCTGTTCGCTGCGCATCCATGCCATCAGGCCCGACAAGGCCGTGCGGGACTTCTGGAACCTGCCCAGTGCCACCTGCTCCCTGGCGTAATTGCCGAGGAACGACTCGTAGGCCGCGACATCGGCGGCGGTCGGCAGCTGCACCCACAGGCCGAGCCAGATCGCCGGGGCCGATTCCAGGTGCTCGACATCGATCGACTTCCCGTAGCCCATCATCGTGCTCGGCATCAGGCCATCGGCGCGCGCACCCTGCAGCGGCACGAACACCGCGTCGCCCTTGCCGTAGCTGCGCCCGCCCAGGTGCACCGCGTAGAAGCGCGGCTGCGGCGCCCACGCGCGCAGCACGCCGATGATGCGGAAATCGTGGTCCTCGATGCGGATCGTGCGCCCCACGCTGTTCGCGCCGCCGAACAGCCTGTCGTTGAGATCGTCCGCGATCACCGCGACCTGGGCGCGGCTGTCGTCGTCCGCCGCGGACCAGCCCGAGCCGTACCGGAACGGCGCGTCGAACATCGGGAAGAAATCGGCCGTGGTCAGCACGCCCTGCGCATAGAACGGCTTGCCGACGCTCGACGGCGGGGTCAGCTTGACCTGCGACATGGCCATCGCCGCCTGCCGCTCCGCCTTGTGCGCCCGGATCAGGTTCATGGCGTCGACATAACTCAACAGGAACGGCAGCCGTTTCCCGCTGCGCGAGAACGGCTGGTTCGCGGGATAGGGATCCAGCTGCGGGTAGAACAGCTGCGCGCTCTTCTGCGGAATCGGATCGCCCGACAGCAGCTTGAGCACGGTCAACGTGGTGATCGTGGCGCCGATGCCCAGCGCGAGCGCCAGCACCATCAGCGCGGTGAGCACCTTGTTGCGCCTCAGGCTGCGCAAGGCCAGATCGAGGTAGTAGCCGAACATCGCATGTCTCCTTGTTGAACTCCCCTCTCCCGGCGGGAGAGGGGAGCAAAGCCGTCACACGCTCCTCGTCGCCACCACCGGCGGCACCGCCGCCGCGCGCAGCGCCGGTCCGAGTACCGCCAGCTGGCCGATGACCCACAGCGCCAGCGCCCCGACGGGCAGGTAATAGCCGGGAAGCCGCCCCAGTTCGTAATGCGCCATCAGGAGCAGGTTGAGGCCATAGGTCAGCACCATGCCGAGCACGATGCCCAGCGTGGCGATAAGGAAGTTCTCGGTCTGGAAGTAGCGCCGGATGTCGCCCCTGGTCGCGCCAATGGCGCGGCGGATGCCGATCTGCCGCCGGCGCTGCGCCACCCAGAAACTGGTGAGGCCCACGATGCCCACCGACGTGACCACGAGCAGCAGCACACATACGCCGACCAGCATCCAGGCCATGGCGCGGTCGTTGCGGTAGTACTTGTCGCGCGCCGCTTCCAGCGTGGTGGCGTACTTGGGCGAGATCAGCCGCAGCGGGCCGTCCGCCTTGAGTGCGCGCAATGCGCCCTGGATCACGGTCTGCCGCTGCGACGCGTCCCTGACCCGGATCAGATACCTGCCCTGCGAATACGGCATCTCCACCGGAAACAGCATGGCGTAGTCGTAATTCTCGGCCGGACCGTAGTCCCGTGGCTGCACAAGCCGCTCCACCACACCCACCACGCGGTCGGCACCGAAGGCGTGGATGGTCTTGCCCAGGGCCGACTGGCCCGGGAAGAAATGGTTTGCCAAGGCCTTGGTGATGATGACGGGCGCGCTCGAACCGCCGCTTTCCAGCTGCGCATAGCTGATGACTTCGTCCGGCTTGAACCGGCGGCCATCCGCCAGCTTCAGGCCCAGCGTGTCGGCCAGCTGCGCATTGCCCAGGTATTGGGTGACCTGGATGCCCGGTGCCTTTGCGTCATCGCTGAGGCTGACGCCGCTGAAACTGACGCCATCGCCGAACAGCACCTGATTGACCACGG
The DNA here is from genome assembly GCF_040812275.1 of Rhodanobacter geophilus. Taxonomy (NCBI): domain Bacteria; kingdom Pseudomonadati; phylum Pseudomonadota; class Gammaproteobacteria; order Lysobacterales; family Rhodanobacteraceae; genus Rhodanobacter; species Rhodanobacter geophilus. The sequence continues at coordinate 193,338 of NZ_JBFOHL010000006.1, forward strand.
ACACGTTGACTACGCCGGGGATGGCCCGCAGCGCCGCGAGGTCGGTACGCGTCTGCGCCATGACCGCGTCCGCCGAACCGGGCGTGACACTGCGCACGCCGACGTGAATCAGGTGCGCTTCGTCCACGCCGGTGGACCGGTGCATGAGCTCCAACCGGTTGCCGATCAGGAACAGCGCGTTGCAGACCACCGCGCATGAAAAAGCGATCTCCAGCACGAGCAGGCATACGGCGATGCGGTGGCGGCCCAGGGCGCTGAATATGTGGCGAAAATGCATGAACGCTCTCCGGCCTAGTTCGATTTCAGCGCCACGCCGGGCGCCACGTGCATCGCCCGCCACGCCGGCAACAGGCCGGCCAGCAGGCTGCTCAGCAAGGCCAGCACGAAGGTGGCCAGCAGCATGCGCAGATCCATGTGGATGTATGCGGCGTAGTCGGTCGGCTGGTGACGCACCAGCACCATACCCAGGCCGGCCAGGGCCAGGCCGGACACGCCGCCGGCCAAGCCAACCACCCCGGCCTCGACCAGGCACTGCAGGAAGATCGCGCCGCGCGAAGCACCCAGCGCGCGGCGCACGCCGATTTCGTTGCTTCGGCGCAGAAACTTCGCCAGCAGCAGGCCGACGGTATTGAGCAGGCAGATACCGAGGAAGCCGAGCGCCAGCCACATCTGCAAACGCACATCGGCAGGCACCACGCCCTTGGCGTCCAGCCACGCCATCACGTCTTGCAGATCGAGCTGGCCGGGATGGGTGAAGCGGCCGGCCTTCTGCTGCAGCGCGATGTAGTTGCGCAGGTACTGCCGGTAGGCCACAGCCTTCGCGGGCGTGTCCAGCTGCGCCCAGTATTGCAGCCATATGCAAGGGGCATCGGCACCATGTGCGTCCTTGCTGTTGCCCCAGCACCACATCTGGCCGCTGGTGGAAAGTTTCATGTCGGTCGCGGTGGACAGTGGCAGGAATACGTCTTCACTGTCGCCGAATTGGCCGTCGCTGAGGTCGTAGAAGCGCGGGTTCATGTCCCAGTCGCCCAATACGCCGATGATGCGCAGCGACCCGTCGCCGACCTGCAGCATCTTGCCGACGCTGTCCGCGCCGCCGAAGAGCTGCCGGTTGAGCGTGCCCGAGATCACCGCCACGCCTGCATGGCTTGTATCGTCGCTGCGACTCCACGCATGTCCGTAGCGCAGCGGCACGTCGAACATGGGAAAGAAGTCGGCGCTGGTGTACCGCGCATCCACGTCCAGCGGATCGCCTTGCGCGGACACCACCACCAGGGAGCCGGCCGACATCATCGCCTGGCGGTCGGCGCGCGCGTCGTGCAGCAGCGCCTCGGCGTCGCGCCGGGTCAGGTTGTCCGGCGCGTCGTCTCCCGGCTTGAATGCTTCGTCGGGAGACACGTTCATGCGTACGCGGAACAGCTGCGCGCTCTTCGCGGGGATGGGATCGCCCGAAAGCACGTGCATCACCGTCAGCGTGGTCATGCTTGTGCCGATGCCCAAGGCGATCGCCAGCACCATCAGCGCAGTGAGCGCCTGGTTGCGCCTGAGGCTGCGCAGCGCGAGATCCAGGTAGTAGCCGAACATTGCATCCCTCCTTGTTGAACTCCCCTCTCCCGCTTGCGGGAGAGGAGTTGGGGAAGAGGGCGCTTTCGGCACTGAGGCCAGCCCGTACCCTCTCCCCCGGCCCCTCTCCCGAAGGGAGAGGGGAACAAAGCCGTCACACGCTCCGCGTCGCCACCACCGGCGGCACCGCCGCCGCGCGCAGCGCAGGCCCGAGCACCGCCAGCTGGCCGATGACCCACAGCGCCAGCGCCCCCGCCGGCAGGTACCACAGCGGCAACCGCGGCAATTCGTAGCGCGTCATCAGGAACAGGTTGAGGCCGTAGGCCAGCACCATGCCCAGCGCGATGCCGAACGTGGCCAGCAGGAAGTTCTCGGTCTGGAAGTAGCGCAGGATGTCGCCGCACGTGGCGCCCAGCGCGCGGCGCACGCCGATGATGCGTCGGCGCTGGCCCACCCAGAAGCTGGCCAGGCCGCCGATCCCGAGCGCCGTCACCACCAGCAGCACCACGCACACGCCGACCAACGTACCCGCCATCGATCGATCGGCCTGGAAGAATTCCGCACGCGCCTCGTCGTAAGTGCGATGTGCCAGCACGACGCGGTTCGGGTCGATGGCCTTGAGCCTGGCGACCGCCTCGCGCAGTACCCGTGTACGATCCTGCGGCGCACTGCGCATGACATAACTGCCGCCGCCGTCACTCAGGTTCTCGCTGATGGGCACGACGAAACTGAAGGCGGGCCCATCCTGGAGCATGTTCGGCCGTGTCAAATGCGCAAGGACACCAACCACCTGCAACGAAATGTCCTTGCCGATGTAAAACGTCTTGCCCAGCGCGTCCTGCGCCGGCCACAACCGCTGCGCCATCGCCTGCGTGACGATCGCGACGCGCGGCAAATCGTTCGGGCTGTTGTCGTTGATCCCCTGCAATGCCTGCTCAAGCGTCACGAATTCTTCCGGCTCGAAGCTCCGGCCGGCGATCAGCTTCACGCCGAAGGTCGGCAACAGGTTCTTGCCGAAATACAGGCCGGCATTCAGCGAGGGCTGCGCCTGATCGGGTTTGAGTTTGATATTGCTGTTGTTGCCGCTGCCGAACGGCAGCTTGTCCACCAGCGCCGCCTGGGTGACGCCGGGAATCTGCCGCAACGCAGCCAGGTCGGCCTGCGTGCGCGCCCCTGCGTCCGGGCGAGTGCCGATGTAGGCCATCTGGATCTGCACCAGTTCGTGCTCGGCGATGCCGCTGGGCATGTGCATGCGCTGCAGGTTCTGCGCGATCAGGAACATCGAATTGCAGACGATCGCGCAGGTCAGCGCGATCTCCAGGATCAGCAGCCACATCACGAGTTTGTGGCGGCGCAGTGCGGCAAGGATCGGCAGGATGTCCATGGTGGTTTCCTTTTTGCGCTCATCGTGATCGCGAAAATCAAAAGAGCAGCCATCCATGGCTGCACTTCTCAATTACTCTTCAGGGCGGAGGCGGGTGCGATGTGACAGGCGCGCCATGCCGGCAGCAGGCCGGCCAGCAGGCTTGCGCCGATGGCCAGCACGAAGGTGATCAGCAGCATCGCCGGATCCAGATGCGCCAGCGAGGCATACTCGGCAGGCCGGTGGCGCACGATCCACAGGCCGAGCAGCGCCAGCAGCAACCCGCCCATGCCGCCCGCCAGCCCGACCATGCCGGACTCCACCAGCAATTGCGTGAACAGCGCGCGGCGCGAAGCGCCCATCGCGCGGCGCACGCTCAACTCGCCTTGCCGCCGCATGAACTTGGCCAGCATCAGCCCGACCGTGTTGACAAGGCACACCAGCAGCAGGCCGAACGCCAGCCACGTCTGCAAGCGCACGTTCGCAGGCACCACCTGGTTGTAATCCAGCCACTGCATCACGTCGCGCAGGCGCACGTTCGGCGGCCGCTGGAAGCGGCCGAGCGATTTCTGTTCCTCGGAATAGCGGGTCAGGAACTGCCTGTACGCCGTGGCCTTGGCCGGCGTATCCAGTTGCACCCAGAACTGCAGCCACGCGCAGTGGTCATTGCGGGTCATGTCCTTTCCATCGGCGCCGTTGCCCCAGCAATCGGTGCCGCCGTCGTGGTCGAACCCTGCGCTCTGCGAGGTGGCCAAGGGAATGTAGATGCCCTCGTCTTCGTTGTAGCTCTTGACGTCCAGGTCGTAGAAGTGCGGGTTCGGCCGCCAGTCGCCGAGCACGCCGACGACAAGGAAGTCATGCCCGCCAAGGCTCAGCGTCCGGCCGACGCTGTCCTTGCCGTCGAACAATTTGTCGTTGAGGACGTGGCTCAGCACCACCAGGCGTGCGCGATCGCGGTCGTCCTTCGCGCTCCACGGGTGGCCGTACTGGAACGTCACGTCGAACATCGGGAAGAATCCGGCGCTGGTGTAACGCGCTGCCTCGAAGAACGGATCCAGCGTCGTGCGCGCCGGCTGGATCGCCACACGGCCGCCCGTCATCAACGCCTGCCGCTGCGCACCCTGCTGCGCGTCAAGCAGGTTCATGCCGTCGATCCACGACACCTGATCCATCGGCTCCATGCCGGGCCGGTAACCGAAACTGTCGCGCGGGTCGATCTGCACATGGTAGAGCTGCGCGCTCTTGCCGGGAATCGGATTACCCGACAGCACGTGCAACACCGTCAGCGTCGTCATCGACGCACCGATGCCGAGCGCGATGGCCAGCACCATCAGCGCGGTCAGCACCTTGTTGCGCCTGAGGCTGCGCAGTGCGAGGTCCAGGTAGTAGCCGAACATTGCATCCCTCCATGTTGAACTCCCCTCTCCCGCTTGCGGGAGAGGGGTTGGGGGAGGGGGCGCTTTCGGCACTGAGGCCAGCCCGTACCCTCTCCCCCGGCCCCTCTCCCGGAGGGAGAGGGGAGCAAAGCCGTCACACGCTCCGCGTCGCCACCACCGGCGGCACCGCCGCCGCGCGCAGCGCAGGCCCGAGCACCGCCAGCTGGCCGATGACCCACAGCGCCAGCGCCCCCGCCGGCAGGTACCAC
>NZ_JBFOHL010000006.1:198008-231196 GCF_040812275.1 Rhodanobacter geophilus
AGCGGCAACCGCGGCAATTCGTAGCGCGTCATCAGGAACAGGTTGAGGCCGTAGGCAAGCACCATGCCCAGCGCGATGCCGAACGTGGCGAGCAGGAAGTTCTCGGTCTGGAAGTAGCGCAGGATGTCGCCGCGGGTGGCGCCCAGCGCGCGCCGCACGCCTATCGTGCGGCGGCGCTGCCCCACCCAGAAGCTGGCCAGGCCCACGATGCCCAGCGCGGTCACTGTGAGCAGGGCCACGATCACACCCACCAGGACGCCAGCCATCGCGCGGTCGTTGGCGAAGAACTTCTCGCGCAGCTCGTCGTAGGTGCGCTGCCGGGTCACCACGCGTTCCGGGTCGGCCTTCTTCAGCGCGACCACGGCCGCCTTGAGCACGGCTTCGCGGTCCTGCGGGCGGGTGCGGATGACGTAGCTCTGGTCCTTGCCCGCCCCCATGAACAGCGGCAGCACGACCGAGTAGTGCGCGGTGGCGTCGTTGTAGGCGTTGGCGCGCGCCAGGTCGGCCAGCACGCCGACCACCCGCACGCCAACCTTGTCGGTGAGGTAGATCATCCTTCCCAGCGGGTTCTGCCCCGGCCACAGGCGGTCGGCCAGCGCCTGCGTGATCACGGTGACCGCGGGCAGGCCCTTGGTGCTGCCACCGGCCAGCGCCTTGACCACGATGTCCGCGTTGACGGTCTCGTCGGGCCGCAGGTTGCGCCCCGCGACCAGGCGCGCCCCCATGGTCTGCGGAATGTCCTCGCCGAAGTAGGTGCCGGCGCTGAGCGTGGGTTCGCGCTGCGCGGGGTCCAGCTTGATGCTGGCGTTCGAGGAGGAGCCCTGCAGCGGCAGCTGGTTCGTCAGCGCCACCGCCTGCACGCCCGGCACCTGCCGCAGCACGGCAAGGTCCTCGCGCGCCCTCGCGTAGATGTCGGGCGTGGGCGCGATCTGGGCCAGCTGGATCTGCACCAGCGCGTGTTCGTCGACGCCGCTGGGCATGTGCATGTGCTGCAACCGGTGGCCGATCATGAACACCGCGTTGCACACGATCGCGCAGGTCAGCGCGATCTCCACGATCAGCAGCCACGAGGTGACCTTGTGCCGGCGCAGCGTGGAAAGTATCGGTCGCAGTTCCATCATGCCGTCCTCAATTGCTCTTCAGCTGCAGCGCGGGCGCCACCTGGCAGGCGCGCCAGGCCGGCAGCAGGCCGGCCAGCAGGCTCGCGCCCAGCGCCAGCAGGAAGGTGGTCAGCAGCATTGCGGGATCGAGGTGGGCCAGCGCCGCATAGTCGGAAGGCCGGTGCCGCACCACCCACAGGCCGAGCACGGCCAGCAGCAGGCCGCCCACGCCGCCCACCAGCCCCACCACGCCCGACTCGACCAGCAGCTGCGCGAACAGCGCGCGCCGCGAGGCGCCCAGCGCGCGGCGCACGCTGAGCTCGCCGGCGCGGCGCAGGAACTTCGCCAGCATCAGGCCCACCGTGTTGACCAGGCAGACCAGCAGGAAGCCGAACGCCAGCCCGGTCTGCACGCGCACGTCGTCGGGCACCACCTGCCAGTAGGCCAGCCACTGCATCAGGTTGCGCAGGCGCACGTTCGGCGCCTTCACGAAACGGCCCAGCGCCTTCTGCTGCTCCGAGTAGTGGACCAGGAACTGCTTGTAGTCGGCGGCCTTGGCCGGCGTGTCCAGCTGCACCCAGAACTGCATCCACACGCAACTCGACGAGGGATAGATGTGGCCCACGCCGCCGGTGCCGTTGCCCCAGCAGTCGGTGGAGCCGTTGTGGTCCACATGCAGGTCCAGCGCCGTCCGCAGCGGGATGAACACCTGCTCGGCGTAGCCGTAGGAGCCGGTGTTGAGATCGTAGAAATGCGGGCTGGGCGCCCACTCGTCGAGCACGCCCACGATGCGGAACAGGCTGTCGGCCACGCGCAGGGTGCGGCCCACGCTGTTGGCGCCGCCGAACAGGCGCTCGTTCAACTCGCTGCCGATCACCACGTCGCGCGCCTTCGCCTCGTCGTCGGCCGCATCCCAGCCGTGGCCGTAGCGGAACGGCGCCCCGAACATCGCGAAGAAATCCGCCGTGGTGTAGCGCGCCTCCACGTAGAACGGGTCGATCGCGGTCGAGTCCGGCTGGACCGGCACCGCGCCGCCCGTCATCAAGGCCTGGCGATCCGCCCGTCTCGCGCGCAGCAGGTTGAAGCCGTCGATCTCGGTGAGCTGCATAGGCGGCTCCGCGCCCGGCATGATGCCGCTGTTGTCGCGCGGGTCGACCTGCGGGTAGTACAGCGTGCCGCTGCGCCCCGGCACCGGATCACCCGACAGCACGTGCAGCACCGTCAGCGTGGTCATCGACGCGCCGATGCCCAGCGCGATCGCCACCACCATCAGCGCGGTGAGCGCCTTGTTGCGCCTCAGGCTGCGCAGGGCCAGGTCGAGGTAGTAGCCGAACATTCCATGCCTCCTTGTTGAACTCCCCTCTCCCGCCTGCGGGAGAGGGGTTGGGGGAGAGGGCGCTCGGCACCAAGGCCAGCCCGTACCCTCTCCCCCGGCCCCTCTCCCGGAGGGAGAGGGGAGCAAAGCCGTCACACGCTCCGCGTCGCCACCACCGGCGGCACCGCCGCCGCGCGCAGCGCGGGGCCGAGCACCGCAAGCTGGCCCAGCCCCCACAGCACCAGGGCCCCCACCGGCAGGTAGTACAGCGGCAGGTGCGGCAGCTCGTAGAACTTCATCAGCACCGCGTTGAGTACGAAGGCCAGCAGCATGCCGACAGCGATGCCCAGCGTGACGATCAGGAAGTTCTCGGTCTGGAAGTAGCGCAGGATGTCGCCACGCGTGGCGCCGATCGCGCGGCGGATGCCGATCTGCTTGCGCCGCTGCGCTACCCAGAAACTGGCCAGGCCCACGATGCCGAGCGCGGTGACGCCGAGCAGCGCGGCGATCACGCCCACCAGCAAGCCGGCCATGGCACGGTCGGTGGCGAAGAAGCGTTCGCGCAACGCCGGCAGCGTGTCGCTCTGCTGATGATCCAGCACGGCGTCTGGCGCGATCTTGGCCAGCGCGATCTTGGCGCCGACCATCACGCGGTTCAATTCGCGCGGATCCGCGCGGATCAGGTAGGTTCCAGCCAGTAGCGGCCCCGGCTTCGCGGGCACGAAAACCGTCCACTCCGCCCCGCGCTCACCCTCCTCGTCGTACTGCTGCACCGAAAGGTTCGCGACCACGCCGACCACACGGAACTGGGTTTTCCCTGTCCAGAAGGTCTTGCCAAGCGGATCTTGGCCAAGCCACAGACGCTCCGCCAAAGCGCGCGTGACGAGTACATTCGAGCTGGCCGGGAAATAACCTTCCGGTATGGTCTGGTAATCCTCCGCGCCAGGCATCCGGCCGGCAACCAGTTTCAACCCAAGAGCCTCTGGCGTGCCCGGCTCGCCCAGGTAAATCTCGGGAACGCCACGAAACTCCTTGCCGGCCTGATCCAACGTGACGCCGAACGCGCCAGCCTGCGGCCCGAACGGCACGGAGTTGATGACATGCACGGATTGCACGCCGGGGATGGCGCCCAGACCGGATATCACGCGCGCATTGAGATCATTGGCGGCTTTCGGATCGAAGCCTTCAAGCTGGACGAAGCCCAGCGAAGACTCGTCCACGCCACTGACAAGTCGCATGGCCGCCAGCCGACCGGCGATCATGAACACCGCGTTGCATAGCACCGCGCACGCCAAGGCGATCTCCAGCGCGATGAGGAGGGTCGCCAGCCGGTGTTTCTTCAAGGCCACAAGGACGGGTCTGATCTGCATGATGCGATCCCTCACAAGGTCTTGAGTTGCAACGCCGGCGGAATCCGGCTGGCACGTAGCGCTGGCAAGGCGCCGGCGATCACGCTCACCGCCACCGCCAGCACGAAGGTGACGAGGAACATGCGGCCGTCGAGATGCGCCAGGTCGGCATAGGGCGTGGACTGGCTGCGCACCAGCGACAGTCCGAGCAGGCTGAGCAGCCAGCCGCCCATGCCGCCGATGAAGCCGATCAGCGCCGCCTCGGTGAGGCATTGCGCGAACACGGCTCGCCGCGAAGCGCCGAGCGCACGGCGTACGCCGAACTCGCCTGCGCGACGCAGAAACTTGGCCAGCAACAGGCCTACCGTGTTGAACAGGCAGATCCCCAGAAAGGCGAACGCCAACCAGGTTTGCAGCTTCACGTTGCGTGGAATGGCGTGGTTGAAATCTAGCCAGCCCATCAGGTCGCGCAGGCGCGTTTCGGCGTAACTGAAGCGCCCCAACGCCTTCTGCTGCTGCGCGTAATGGTCGAGAAAGTCGCGGTACGCGACGGCCTTGGCGGAGCTGCCAAGCTCCACCCACAGGCCGATCCAGTTGCACGGTGCGTTTTCCAGATGGCCTGGCGTGGCCGGTTGCCCCCAGCAGTTGAACTGCTGGAACGCGCCGTCGTTGATCTCAAGCGCGCTCTGGAACGGCACGAACACGTCTTCGGGCTTGCCGAAGTAGCCCGCCGTGTCGCCGTTGGCGAAGCGGCCGCCGACCACGGTGTAGAACTGCGGCGTGGGCCGCCAAGGCTTGAGCACGCCCACGATGCGCACGTCGCTGCCCTTGAGGCGCAAGGTGCGTCCCACGCTGTTCTCTCCGCCGAAAAGTTTGTCGTTGAGGTCGGCGGAGATCACCGCTACGCGCGCATGTTGTGCATCGTCCTGCGCCGTCCACGCACCGCCATACTGGAACGGCACGGCGAACATCGGAAAGAAATCCGTGGTGGTGGCCAACATGGTCAGCATCAGTGCCGGCATGTTCGCCTTCGGTGCCGTGACTTTGAGCTGGCTGTCCACGATCAGCGCCTGGCGATCCGCACGATGCGCGCCCCACAGGTCCATCGCCGACCGGTAATCCAGCATGTCGGGCGGCTCCCGATGATCGCCGCCGTGCGGCGTGGGATCCGCATCCACCTGCGCATAGAACAGATGCGCGCTTTTGCCCGGCATGGGATCGCCGGACAGGATGTGCATCACCGTCAGCGTGGTCATGCTGGCGCCGATGCCCACCGCGATCGCCAGCACCATCAGCGCGGTGAGCACGCGGTTGCGCTTCAGGCTGCGCAGGGCCAGGTCGAGGTAGTAGCCGAACACTTCACGTCTCCTTGATTGAACTCCCCTCGCCCGCCTGCGGGAGAGGGGTTGGGGGAGAGGGTCCGGCTAATGCGCAACACCCCACTCTGTCCGTACCCCCACCCCCGGCCCCTCTCCCGAAGGGAGAGGGGCGCAGAGCGAAATCCTCTCCGGCATGGGGAGGGAAAAACCTCACGCCGCGCGCGTGGCCGTCACCGGCGGCACGTTGGAGGCGCGCCGCGCCGGCACGAACACGGCGCACTGGCCCAGCACCAGCACCGCCACCACGCCGATCAGGGTGTAGACCACCGGCAGCCGATCCATCTCGTAGTAGTGCATCAGCGCCAGGTTGAGGCCCACCGCCATGCCGATGCCGATCACCGCGCCGCTGCCGGCGATCAGCAGGTTCTCCAGCTGGAAGTAGTGCAGGATGTCGACCTTGCGCGCGCCCAGCGCGCGGCGCACGCCGATCTGCCGATGGCGCTGCCCGACCCAGAAGCTGGTGAGGCCCACGATGCCCGCTGCGGTGACGCTGAGCAGGACCAGGCAGATCACGCCCATCAGGATCGCCATGCCCACGTCGGCGCGGTAGGCCTTGGCGCGGATGTCGCCGAATGACTTCACGCTGTCGTCGTCGAGCACGCGCAGCGGGTTCACCCGGTACAGCGTGGGCGCCACCGCGCGCATCACGGATTCCAGCTGGCCCGGCTTCGTGCGCACCGCGTAGCGGGCGAAATTCGCGTCCAGCCGCACCGGCACCAGGGTGGAGTTCCAGGCGAAGTCATTGCCCCAGCTGCCGGTGGCCGGCGTCTGCATCCGCGCCACCACGCCCACGATGGTGCTGGGCGAGCTGCTGCCGTCGAGATACGTCACCTTGCCCACCGCGCCGCCCTGCGGGTAGAGCTTGTCCGCCAGCGCCTGGGTGATGATCACGACCGGGCGCGCGAACTGGTCGCGGAACCCGTGGTTCTGCACGTCGGCCGCGGTGAAGTTGCGGCCCGCCACCAGGCGCAGACCCAGGGTGGACAGCACCTGCTCGTCGGTGAAGTAGTACGCCGTGCGCGTCATGTCCTTGCTGAACCCCTGGTCCGGCTTGAGCGAGGCGGCGCCGGTCCACGAGGAGTTGAGCAGCGGGATCGAGTTGATCGGCGCCACCGAGGCCACGCCGGGCAGGTTGCGCAGCGCGGCGAGGTCCTCCTTCTGCATGGAGTCGAGCTTGGCCAGGCCGTCGGCGGAGTCGGCGCTGGGCGCGCCCACCCATTGCTGGCTGACCAGGAACAGGTTGCTCTCGTCCAGCCCGGTGGGGCGGTTCACGCGGCTGACGCGCTGGCCGATGATGAAGATCGCGTTGCAGACGATCGCCAGGGTCAGCGCGATCTGCAGCGCGATCAGCACCACGCCCGCCTTGTGCTTGCGCAATGCCGCGATCATGGGATGCAGTTTCATGGCGCGCTCCTCGACAAGGTATGGGCAACACAACGTGCCAGCGCACCCGAACGTTCGCCCTGAGCGTAGCGAAGCGCACGCGGGGAGCGGCCATGGATGGCCGCCGCCCTGGGGAGCGAGGAAGTCGAAGGGCGCGGGGCCAGCGGCTGGTAGGCAATGCCCTTCGACTTCGGCGCTACGCGCCTGCGCTCAGGGCGAAGGGGGAGGCTGTATGGCGTGGAATGCACGACGGAGGGCGACATGATTTGCCTCAGTTCGATTTGAGCTGCCACGCGGGCTGCACCCGCGAGGCACGGTAGGTCGGGTACAGCCCGGCCAGCATCGTGGCGACCACCGCCACCAGCAGGGTGAGCACCAGCAGCGAAACGTCCAGCCGCGCCAGCGCCGCGATGTCCTTCGGCATCACCCAGCCCACGCTGGCCACGCCCGCGCAGGTGAGCAGCAGGCCCAGCACGCCGCCCGCCGCGCCGACCATGCCGGCCTCGGTGAGGAACTGCAGGTAGATCGCCTTGCGCGGCGCGCCCAGTGCACGGCGCACGCCGATCTCGGCGCTGCGGCGCAGGAACTTCGCCAGCAACAGGCCCACCGTGTTGACCAGGCACACCAGCAGCAGGCCCAGCGCCACCAGCAGCGAGACCTTGGTGTCGCTGGGCACCACGTGCTGGTTGTCCAGCCAGGCGCGCAGGTCGCGCAGGCGGTTGTTCGGCGCCCAGCCGAAACGGCCGGCCTGCTGCTGTTCGCGCGCGTAGCCCTGCAGGTAGTCGCGATAGGTCGTCACCGCCGCCGCATCGTCCAGCTCGGCCATGTAGGCGATCCACACGCACTCGGAGTGCTGCAGGCCGACGAAGCCGGATTCCTTGGGCGTCGCGTTGCAGTTGGTGTTGCCGTCGTTCGGGATATTGGCCTGGATGGCGGTCTGGAACGGCAGGAACACGTCTTCGGTGCCGCTGTCGAAGCCGCCCGAGTTGACCACGTCGTAGAAACGCGGTTGCGGGTTCCAGTTGTCCAGCACGCCTACCACGCGGTAGTCGCGCCCCTCGACATTGACGCTCTTGCCCACGCTGTTGGCGCCGCCGAACAGCTTCTGGTTGAGCTTGCTGCTGATCACCGCCACCTGGGCGCGGTTTTCGTCGTCGCTGGCGCTCCAGCCGCTGCCGTACCGGAACGGCGTCTCCAGCATCGGGAAGAACTCGCTGTACACCGCGTGGCCGCTGACGTTGATCGGATGCTTGCTGGCATCCGTGGGCACGATCGAGGGCGAGATCTGGTACATCGCCGACTGCAGCCTGGCGCGGTGGTCGCGCATCAGCGCCGTCGCGTCGGTGTAGTCCATCGCGTTCGGCGGGTCGCCGTCGGGGTTGCGGCCGGTCGGCCCCCAGTTGTCGACCTGCGGCACGAACAGCTGCGAGGACTTCCACGGGATCGGGTCGCCCGACACCGCGCGGAACACCGACCACGAGGTCATCGACGCGGCCACGCCGAAGCCGATCGCCAGCACCATCAGCGCGGTGAGGCCGGGGCTGCGTTTCAGGCTGCGCAGGGCCAGGTCGAGGTAGTAGGCGAACATTTCGTCTCTCCGTTGTTTGAGCCCCTCGCCCGTCGGAAGAGGGGTTGGGGTGAGGGCCCGGTGGCGGGCAGAGCCACGCTCCGCCCTACCCTCTCTCCCGCCCCTCTCCCAAAGGGAGAGGGGAGAAAACCAGGCTCACACGCTGCGCGTCGCCTCCACCGGCGACACGCGCGAGGCGCGCAGCGCCGGCGCCAGCACCGCGCCTTGTCCCAGCAGCAGCAGCACGATCACGCCGATGCCCACGTAGGCCATCGACATGCGACTCATCTCGAAGCGGGTCACCGTCCACAGGTTGAAGGCGATCGCCAGCACGGTGCCCAGCACCACGCCGGCCGCACTGATCAGGAAGTTTTCGGTGAGGAAATACGTGAGGATGTCGCGCTGCCGTGCACCCAGCGCGCGGCGCACGCCGATCTGCTTGCGGCGCTGGCCGACCCAGAAGCTGGTGAGGCCCACGATGCCGGCGGCGGTGATCGCCAGCAGCACGGCGCAGATGATCCCCATCAGGATCGCCATGCCGCGGTCGCGGTCATAGGCCTTCTGGCGGATGGTGGCGTAGTCCTGCACGCCGTCCCTGGCATCGATGATGCGCATGCGATTCTGCGCGAACAGCGCCTTGGGTGCCTCGCGCATCGCCTCGGCCAGCTGGCCCGGCTTGGCGCGCACGATGTAGTTCGGACCTATCGTGCCGTCCCACCGCATGGGCCATATCAGGGATTGCCCCTCGTAGGGCTTGTCCCACTGGTCCGTGCCCTGCCGATGCAACCGGTCGACGATGCCGATGATCGTGCTCGGCGTCGTGCCCATCGCGTAGAACGACCTGCCCAGCGCCGAACCACCGGGAAACAGGCGATCGGCCAGCGCCCTGGTCACGATGGCGACCGGCGGGATGATGGTCTGCTGGTCGCCGACCATGACCACCTCGTCGGGTCGGAAATTGCGGCCGGCAACCAGCTTCAGTCCCAGCGCGTCGAGAAAATGCCCGTCGCCGGTATACACCGCCGAATCCGTGGTCGGCCTGGTCTGGTCTGGCGTCATCGTGATGAAGTTGTCCCAGCCGCGACCCTGCAGCGGATATCCGCTGGCGGCCGAGGCATCCTGCACGCTGGACAGTTGCCGCAGCGCGACCAGGTCGGCGCGCACCTGCGCGTCGATCTGCTGCATGGGCTTGTCCCCCGCCCACTGGTTGGCGATGACGAAGACATTGGCCTCGTCGACGCCGCTGACCTCGGACAGGTTGGCCAGCCGCTGGTTGATGATGAACAGCGCGTTGCACACGATGGCCAGTGTGAGCGCGATCTGCAACGCAATCAGCGCGGTGCCCGCCTTGTGCTGGCGCAGCGCGACGAGGATGGGCCTGATCTGGATATTCATGGCGCTCTCCTCAGCTCGACTTCAACTGCCAGGCCGGCTGCACGTGCGCCGCACGCCACGCCGGGTAGAACGCCGCCAGCACGGTGGCGACGATGGCCACGACCAGGGTGAGCGCCACCAGCGACGGATCGAGCTTCGCCAGCCTTGCGATCTCGGGCTGGAACAACACGCCCACGCCGCCCACGCCCACCGCAGTGAGCAGCAGGCCAAGCACGCCGCCGGCCAGGCCCACCGTGCCGGCCTCGATCAGGTACTGGGTATAGATTTCGCCGCGTGTTGCGCCCAGGGCGCGGCGCACGCCGATCTCGCCGGCGCGGCGCATGAACTTCGCCAGCAGCAGACCGATGGTGTTGACCAGGCAGATCAGGAAGAAGCCCATCGCCACCAGCAGCGAGATGCGGCTCTCCGGCGGGACCACCTTCTCGTAGTCGAGCCACTGCATGACGTCGCGCAGGCGCACGTTGGGCGCCCAGTTGAAGCGGCCCGCGTGCTGCTGGTCGGCGGCGTAGTTGGCGAGGAAGCTGCGGTAGCTTGCGACTTCGGCGGGACTGTCCAGTTCCACCCAGGGAGTGATCCACACGCAATTGCTCTGCAGCCAGCCGTCCCAGGTGGTGTAGGTGAGTTTGCCGCGGCAACTGTTGGTGCCGCTGGTGCGCATCTGCTGGTCCAGCGCACGGGTGAGCGGTACGTAGAAGTCCGAGGCATCGGCGAAACCACTGGTGCTGAACAGGTCGAAAAAGCGTGGCTTGGGGTCCCAGTGGCGGGTCACGCCGACCACGCGGTAGTCATGGCCACTGAGGGTGACCGTGCGACCCACGCTGTTGGCGCCGCCGAACAGCTTCTGGTTGAGCTGACCGCTGATGACCACCTCCGCGCTGCGCGCCTGGTCGTCCTGCGCATGCCAGCCACTGCCGTACTGGAATGGCACGTCGAACATCGGGAAGAAATCGCCGTAGACGGCGTAACCGTTCGCGGCAAGGGGCAGGTCGCGGTCGCCGCCCGGCATCACCGAGAGCTGCACCGGATACAGCAGCGTCTGGCGCTTCGCCTCGTGCGCACGCATCAACGCCATCGCGTCGATGTAGTCCAGCGCTTCCGCCGGCTCGCCCTTGCGGTTCTGCTGCGGTCCCCAACCGTCGACCTGCGGCGTGAACAGCTGCGCCGACTTGCCGGGAATCGGGTTGCCCGACACCGCGCGGAACACCGAGTACGTGATCATCGACGCGGCCACGCCGAAGCCGATCGCCATCACCATCAGGAGGGTGAGGGCGGGGTTGCGGCGCAGGCTGCGCAGGCCGAGTTGGAAGTAGTAGGCGAACATCGTTCAGCGCTCCACGCTCAAGCCCCTCTCCCGCGGACGCGGGGAAGGGCCATGGATGGCCCTGCTCTGAGGAGCGAGGAAGAGGGGTTGGGGTGAGGGTTCGGCCAGTGCGCAACGCCGCGCTCCGCCCGTACCCTCTCCCGCCCTTCGGGCACCCTCCCCCCACGGGAGAGGGAAAAAGCCGGGGAAGTGACGCGTGCGCCGCTCATTGCAGCAGCCCGTTGACCGCTTCCAGGTCATGCATGTCGATGGTGCCGGCGGCCTGCTTGAGCAGCAGCTTGTCGAGCACGAACTGGTACCTGGCCGCGGCGTACTGGAACTGCGAATTGGCCACGTACTCGATGGCGAACACCACGTTGGTCATCGACTGGGTGCCGATGGTGTAGCCCGCGCGCATCGAGGCCAGCGACTTCTGCGCCGCAGCCACCGATTCGCGCGCACTGTCCACCTGCTCGATGCCGTCCTTCACCAGGTTGAAATAGTTGGCGGCGTCGCGCGCGGCCTGGCGGCGCTGGCTTTCCAGCGTGCCGAGGTCGGCGTCGCGCTGGTACAGCGCCTGCTTCACCTGCGCGTGCGTGAGCCCGCCGCTGAACAGCGGGATGTTGAGCGTGAGGCCCACCGTGGTGGTGGCCGGCCCGTAGGCGGCCGTGCCCGGCATGGTGTTCGACCACTGGCCGAACTTGTTGTAGCCCGCCCCGGCGGTGAGCGTGGGCAGGTGGGCGGCGCGCGCCGCCGCCACCTTGTGCTCGTCGCTGCTCACGGCATAGCGCGCGGCGAGCACGGTGGGGTTGGTCTTCAGCGCCGCGTCCACCCAGGCCTGCTCGTCGTTCGGCTGCGGCGCCTGCATGGGCAGGTCGTCGCGCAGCTTCTTCAACTCGCCGGCCGGCTTGCCGGTGATCTGCTGCAGCGCGTGGCGCGCATCCTTGAGGCTGTCCTCCGCGCTGATCCGCACGCCCTTGTAGTACAGGTAAAGCGCCTTGGTCTGGTTGACGTCCGCCTCCATCGACAGGCCGTTCTTGAAGCGCGCGGACGTCTGCTCGAACTCCGTCTTGTAGGACTCCTCGTAGGAGCGGTCGATGTCCAGCACGTCCTGCGCCTGCAACACGCCGAAGTAGGCGCTGGCCACGCGCACGTACAGGTTCTGCAACGCGGCCCGGTAGGTCTGCTCCTGCGCGTCGTCGGCCGCGTGCGCCGCACGCAGGTTGGCGATGGCGGACAGGTCGAGGATGGGCTGGCTGAGGTTGCCGGTGAGGTTGCGGTCGCGCACGTGACCGCCGCCTCCGGTGTCGACGATGTTGCCGTTGCTGTCGGTGGTCTGGGTGCTGCCGCCGCTGTGGATCTGGTCCAGCTCCAGCCCGGCGGACAACTGCGGCAGCAACGCCGAACGGGCTATCGGCACGCCCTCGGCCACCAGCAGCCGCTGCGCGTCGGCGGTGGCCAGCACCGGGTCGTTGGCGACGGCCTGCCGATAGGCATCCATCAGGTCCTCGCCGTGCCCCGGGAACGGGGCGACGGCGAGCAGGAGCAGCACGGGCAGCAGCTTCACACGCATGGGCGGGACTCGCGGAGGGCTTGGACGATGACGGTCACGGTCGGTTTCAGGCCGGGCTGGCATTGCCGCGCGCGGCGGCCACGCTGTTGTGGAAGCGCGGGTCCTCGGCGAGGTCCACCACCTGGCCGTCGATGATGTGCACGTTGCGCTGGGCACGCGCGGCCAGCTCGGGATCGTGGGTCACCATCACGATGGTGGCGCCGTCGCGGTGGATCTCCTCCAGCAGCTCCAGCACGCCGCGGGCCATCTGCGTGTCCAGGTTGCCGGTGGGTTCGTCGGCGAGCAGCAGGCGCGGGCTGCCGGCCAGCGCGCGGGCGATCGCCACGCGCTGCTGCTGGCCGCCGGAGAGCTCGGCCGGGTAATGCTTGAAGCGCGAGGCCAGGCCCACGCGCTCCAGCGCGTCCATGATGCGCTGCTTGCGCTCCGGCGCCTTCATGCCGCGGTAGCGCAGCGGCACTTCCACGTTGTCGAACACGTTGAGGTCGGGGATCAGGTTGAACGCCTGGAAGATGAAGCCGATCTTCTCGTTGCGGATCTTCGAGCGCGCGTTGTCGTTCAGCTGGCTCACCTCGATGCCGTCGAGGTGGTACTCGCCGCCGGTGAAGGTCTCCAGCAGGCCCGCGATGGTGAGGAAGGTGGTCTTGCCCGAACCGGACGGACCGGTGACGGCGACGAACTCGCCTTCCTTCACGTCGATGTTGAAGTCGCGCAGCGCATAGGTCTCCACCACTTCGGTGCGGTAGACCTTGGACAGGTGGGTCATCTTGAGCATGGTTCACGTTCCTCGGTGGTGGATGGTTCTTTGAAGTCCCTCTCCCGCCGGGAGAGGGGTCGGGGTGAGGGTGCGATGCTTGCGAAACGATCCACGCAAGCCCCGTACCCTCTCCCGCCCTGCGGGCCCCCTCTCCCGCAAGCGGGAGAGGGGGAAAGTCCTTACCGGCTGATGGCCACGCGTTGCGCGCCCTTGAAGCTGTCGGTGCCGGAGATCACGATGCGGTCGCCTTCCTTGAGGCCCTGCAGGATCTCCACCTTGTCGATGCTGCTCACGCCCACGCGGATCGGCGTCTTGGTGGCGATGCCGTCCTTGACCACGTAGGCATAGCTGCCGCCGGATTCGTCGACGAAGGAGCCGCGCTGCACGGTGAGCACGTTGCTGCGCTGGTCGAGCAGGATGCGCACGGACAGGCGCTGGTTCTGGCGCAGCTGCTTCGGCGTTGCACCCTCGAAGCGCACGCGGGCTGCCACTTCGCCGTTCACCACTTCGGGCGAGATCGCGCTGACCAGGCCCTTCCAGGTGTTGCCGTTGCCGCTGATCTCGCCGGTCATGCCGATCGCGAGGTCGCGGGCGAAGCTCTCGGGCACCTTCACTTCCACTTCCAGCGCGGTGAGGTCGATCACGCTGAGCAGCTGGGCGTCCTTCGCCACGGTGGCCACCGGCGCGATGAACAGCTGGCCGACCTGGCCGTCCACCGGCGACTTCACGTTGAGGTCGTCCACCTGGCGCTGCAGGTCCTGCACCACCAGCATCTGGTTGTCGTGCGCCAGCTTCTTCGCCTGGATGTTGAAGTTGAGGCTGTCGTTGCTCATGCCGAGGTCGGCCTTGGCGTGCGTCAGGGCGATCTTCGCCTTCTCCAGGTCGTCCTTGGCCTTGTCGACCGCGACTCCGGTGGAAGCGCCGGCGGCGTAGGCCTTCTGCTCGCGGTCGAGGTTGTTGGCGGCGCTCTTCGCGTCGATCTGCGCGTTGTCGTAGGCCTTCTGCAGTTCGCCGCGCTTGGTGCGCGCGTCCACCTGCGCCTGCAGGTAGTCCACCTGCATCGCGTCGGCCTTGGACTGCTCCTGCGCCAGCTTGTTGCGCAGCTCGGGGCTGTCCACCACGGCCAGCACCTGGCCCTTCTTCACCGTGTCGCCGGCGCGCACCTTCAGCACCGCCGCGCCGCCGTAGGTGGCATACAGCGTGGGGCTGTTCGCCGCCACCACCTTGCCTTCGGCGGCGATGTCGCGCACGAACGGCCCGCGCTCGACGGTGGCGAAGGCCAGCCGCGACGCGCTCACCGAGGCGTCGGCCGAGAACAGGCGGAGGATGCCGGGCATGGCGAGCGCCAGCACCACCAGCAAGGCCACGCCGCCACCGATGAACAGCAGGCGGCGCTTGCGGTTGGGCTTGACCTCTACGATGCGGTCTTGAGCGGAAGTGTCGCGGATCATCGAGCGTTCCCCGGCCGCGGACAGTGCGGCCCTGTCCTCTGCTCAGCAATACGCGTGCCAGCGCGACGGCAGGGGAAAACAGGCGTAATTTCCATGACTTGCAATCGACGTGTCATGAGAAGCCGGTGTCCGCGGACAGTGCGCGGACACTGGACAGGCGGCTACCAGAACGCGCATGGAAAACCCAGGCGGGTGGCCGGGCGAGGGTCTGGGTTGCGGTGGATCACAGAGCGAGAGCCGCGTGCCTGATGTCCGGAAAGTGCTGTCCTGCACTTTCCGGACTCGCTGTGCCCGAACGCAGTTCGGGCTCCGCTCCGCCGGCCAAGCGCAAGCGCTTGGCCGGCGCGCGAGCCGTCCGTGGCTCGCCCTGACTGGCGGCCAAGGCCGCCAGTCAGAAGGCCGTCGGATCAGAACTCCTGCTTGAAGCGGACGCCGATCGTGCGCGGCTGGCTGACACCGGTGTAGACCTGTCCGTTCGGGTACTGCGGCACCACCCCGTGCGCGCCGCAGACCGTCACCCCGCATTCGGTGAACTTGTACAGCACGGCACGTTCGTCGAACGCGTTGTCCATGTAGACATCCAGCGACCAGCTGCCTTTCTGGAAACCGGCGGACAGGTCGACCGAGTTGTACGCAGGCAGGTCGCCGAGCAGGCTGCGCTCCTCCAGGCGCAGGTCACTGGTGCGCCGCCCCACGTGCACGAACGCCGCCTGCACGAAGCCCTCGTTTTCGCCCATGTCGAAGCTGTAGCGCGCCACCAGGTTGCCCTTGAAGCGCGGCGTGATCGGCAACTGGGTGCCCTTCGGCGCCTGCGGCCCGCTCACCACCGAACCATCGGAGGGGTTGATCGAGCCGGCGGGACAATAGGTGACCGGGTTGCCGTCGGCGCCGGTGAATCCGCAGTAGTTGGCGGTCAGCTTGGCGTCGTAGAACGCGACGCCGGCGCTGAGGTTCAGGTTGTAGGTGGCCTGCCAGACCAGCTGCGACTCCAGGCCATTGATGCGCGCGGAGTTCGCGTTCTTGATGATGGTGAGCCCGTTGGGGCCGAGGATGTTGAACTGGAAGTCGTTCCAGTTCTCGCGGAACACCGCGCCGTTGAACGACAGCCGGTTGTCGAACCAGGAAGTCTTCCAGCCCAGCTCGAGATTGGTCAGGTAGTCCGCCTGGTAGGGCGGCAAATCGCCGGCGCGGTTGACGCCGCCCGGGCGGTAGCCTTCGGAGCGGGTGGCGTAGATCATCGCGGTGGGCGAGATGTTCCAGGTGAGGTTGAACTTGCCCAGCGAGCCGCTCTGTTTCACCTGCTTGTTGAAATCCAGGCACGGCGCGCCGAGGAACGGCTGGTTCGAGATGCAGCCCGCCTCGCCGTAGCTGGAGCCCGGCGAGAAGCCCTTGCTGAAGCCGTAGAAGCCGTACAGCTGGTTCTCGCTGCGGAAGTAGCGCCCGCCGACCGTGGCGGTGAGCGTGTCGGGGATGATGTCGTAGCTCAGCTCGCCGAACAGCGCCTTGTCGTAGTCGTAGCGCATCTGCCGGGTCAGCCAGATCGTGTTCGGCCAGCCGGCGACCGCCAGGTCGCTGCCCAGGCCGCTGATCTGGTAGTCCTGCATGATGTCGTGCTTCTGCTTCTGCCAGAACACGCCGGCGACCAGTCGCAGGCGGTCCTCGCTGGGCGAGACGATGCGCAGCTCGTGGCTGTCGTTGGCGTAGTGGTCGCGGTCGCTGATGTATTCGGAGGGGTTGATCAGGTTGCCGCTGTTGTCGTGGATGTAGGCGCCGTAGGAAAGCAGGGTGTCGTACCAGAACGAGTAGTCGTTGTAGTCGGTCTGTTCCTCCTGGTTGCGCCGGAGGTGCGAGTAGTTGTACGTGAGGTCGAAGTTGCCGATCTTGCCCTGCACGGTCAGCGCGCCCTGCCACCAGCGGTCGTCGACGCGCTCGGGGTAGAAGTGGGTGACCGCCAGGTCGCCGACCGCGGGATCGCTGGCGAAGCTGCCGTGCGTGATCGTCTGCTGCCCCATGAGGGTGGGGCTGATCGACCAGTCGTCGTTGAGGTCGATCTTCAGCGCGGCACGGGCGCCGTTGGTGTTGGCGTCGTTGTAGTGCTTGCGGGCGTGCCCCACGCACTCCAGCAGCGGCCCCGGCGTGCAGTCGTCGGCATTGCTGATGGTGATGCCGGACACCGGGAACGTGCGCGTGCCGGCCACGTTGTCGATGTAGCCGGCGTCGTGCTCGCGCCAGCCCACGATGCGCACGGCCGCGGCCGGGCTGAGCGGGATGTTGAGCATGCCCTCGCCGGTGTAGCCCACGCCGCCGTGCGCCACGTCGTCGACGCCGAGCTGGTAGCTCGCCGCGAAGCGGCTCGGGTCCGGCTTGTTGGTGATGATGCGCAGCGCGCCGGCCTCGGCGCTGGCGCCGTACAGCGTGCCCTGCGGGCCGGCCAGCACCTCGATGCGGGCGATGTCGTACATGTGGATGTCGAGCGGGCCCTGGATCGTGGTGACCGGCTGGTCGTCGAGGTACACGCCCACGCTGGGCTGCGATCCGGAATGGTTGGTGTTGCCGCCGCTGGCCACGCCGCGCATGTAGATGGTGGCGAAGCCGGGACCGGTGGCGATGCCGCCGCCGCCCTGCTGGAAGGTGACGCTTGGCAGGTACTTCACGTAGTCGTTGAAGTTCTGCACGTGCAGCGCCTCGAGCTGGTCGTTCTCCAGCACGTTGATGCTGATCGGCACCTTCTGCAGGTTCTCGGTGCGCTTCTGCGCGGTCACCGTCACCTCGCCCAGCGTGGTGGTTTTCGGTTTCGCCTTCGTCGCCGCCTTCGCCGCGGGCGCGCTGGCCTGTCCCGCGTCCTGCGCCAGCACCGGCGCGACGATGGCCAGGCAAATCGCCGCCGCCAGCGGCAACCTGGCCAGTCCGGCCCGTGGCGCTCCCTTGATCCGCTGCAACCTACTCGTGTGCATAAGCCCTCCCCAGGCAAGTCCACGACCATCGATCGATGTCGAACCGCTACTCCCCTCCCGGCGCGGCTGGATAGCTCTCCAGCACCGGCCCCAGCGCCGATGCCAGTGGGCCCAGCCACGCCGCGTAATGCCGCCAGTGCTCCAGCCCCTCGCGGTAGATCGGCTGGCGCACCTGCTCCGAACTGGCCGTGCGCACCGGCCGCGTGTTCTCGAAGAAGCGCAGGCAGGCCGCCTCGAACGGCAGGCCGCAGTAGTCGAGCAGGCGGCGCACCTCGCCCTCGGTGTCGTCGACCATGCGCTCGTACACCACGCGATGCACGCGCCCGGGCAGCACGGCGTCGAAATGCGCCATCAGCGCCACGTAGTCGCGGTAGTAGCGGCCGATGTCCTCCAGCCCGTAGCTGAAGCCCTGCCCGCGCGCGAAATGCTGCTTGAACACCGAGAAGCCGCAGGCCATCGGATGCCGGCGCGCGTCGATGATCTTCGCGTTCGGCAGCATCAGGTGGATCAGGCCGACATGCATGAAGTTGTTCGGCATCTTGTCGATGAACAGCGGCGCCGAAGTCTTGCGCTGGATGCGGGTGTGCGCGAGGTAGCGCCCACCCAGCGCGCGCAGCGCAGCGGCATCGAGCGCCGCCAGCGCGTCGTGGTAGGGCATCGCGCCGTCGGCGTCGCCCTGCCCGCGCAGCAGGCGCGCGATCGAGGTGACCTCGGGCAGCTCCATCGTGCCCTCGACCCGGCTGTGGCTGGAGAGGATCTGCTCGACCAGGGTGGAGCCGGCGCGCGGCAGGCCGACCACGAAGATCGGGTCCGGCGCCGGGTCGCCGGCGCCGGCGCGCGCCGCGAAGAACTCGCGGGTGTAGTGCGTGCGGATGTGGTGCACGCGCGCGCTGGTGTCGTCGGCGCGATAGCGCAACTGCGCGTGGCGGATCGCGTTGCCGCGCGCGTAGTGGCGGAACGAGGGTTCGTATTCGCCGGCATCCTCCAGCGCCTTGCCGACGGCGAACTCCAGGTGCAGGCGGTCGTCCTCGCCCAGGTCGGCGCGCGCCAGCTGTGCGCGCATCGCGGCCAGTTCGCCGGCGTCGAAGCGGAAGGTCTTCAAGTTCGCCAGGCTCCACCAGACTTCGCCGAAGGAAGGCTCAAGCTGCAGGCTGCGCCGGTACGCGGCGATCGCGCGCTCGGCGTGCCCGGCGGTCTTCAGCGCGTGGCCCTGGCTCACCCACAGTTTCGGGTTGTCCGGATGCCGCTCCAGCAGCGCGGCGTAGATGCCGATGGCCTGTTCGTAATCGCCCGTGCGGCACAGCACCGCCGCCTTGAGGTTGCGGCTGCCGGCATCCTCCGGATCGGCCGCGAGCAGGCGCGCGATCTCGGCCAGCGCCGCCTCCGGCCGGTTGGCACGATGCAGGACCAGCGCGTAATTGCGGCGTGCCTCGTGGAAGCCCGGGGCCAGTTCCAGGCAGCGTTCGAGCAGGTGCAGCGCGTCCTCGTTGCGGCCCAGCCGGGCGGCGACCTCGGCGAGCATGCGGATCGCCGCCACGTCGGTGGGCGCCCGCTTCAGCTGCTCGCGCAGGCGCGCCTCGGCCTCGGGAATGCGGTCCTCGGCCAGCGCGACGGCGGCCGCCATCAGTCGCGGATCGCGGGTGGAATGGCGCACATGGCTAACGTAGGCCGCGTCGGCCGCCTCGTGTTCACCGGCTGCCGCCAGGCAGTCGCCGAGCACGCGCCAGGCCTGCGGCAGCCCGGGCTGCAGCGCCACCGCGCGGCGCAGCGCGGCGATGGCCTCCGGTCCGCGGCCGCTGCCAGCCAGGGCCAGCCCCAGGTCGAAATGCACCGCCGCGGCGTTCGGCTGCGTCCGCGCCAGCGGCACGAGGATGGCCAGGGCACCGGACGGGTCGTCCTGCAGCGTGCGCGTCGCCGCCAGCAACTGCAGGGCCCGCGGCTGGCCGGGGGCCACCTGCAGGATCTCGGCCAGCTGTTCGGCGGCCAGCGCCGGATCGCGCTCCAGCAAGCGCGCGGCATGGGCCAGCGCCTGCTCCAGCGTGCCGCTGGCGACCGTCTCCGTCATGCGGCGGCTTGCCGCGACCGTGCGGCCAACGCGTGCGGGACGATTTCCGCACGGCACGACAGGAACACGGCGCGTGACATGGGCGACGGCAGCTCCTTGCGGGATTCGCGGCAATCTAGCATCCGGATCCGGTCGGCAGGTAGTGGCGCGGCCGGGGCCCTGCGATCGTGGACACACGCGCCGGGATCGGACATACACTGCCGGGAACGCGCGGAGCACGGATGCCCCCGAGGACGACGGCCCGTCGCGCCCATGCCATCCGGGGACCGAATCCGTCATGACTGCCGACACCAGGGCCGAGGAACTCGATCGCGCGCACGCCCTGCCGGCGCGCTACTACGCCGGCGACGCGATGCTGGCGATGGAGCAGCGCGCGGTGTTCGCGCGCAGCTGGCAGCTGGTGGCCCAGCAGGGGCAGCTGGCCGAGCCGGGCGACCACGTGGTCGAGCAGGTCGCCGGGGTGCCGGTGCTGCTGGTGCGCGGGCAGGACGGCGTGCTGCGCGCCTTCCCCAACGTCTGCCGCCACCGCGCGGGGCCGCTGGCGCTGTGCGACGGCAAGGGCATCCGCGCCCTGCACTGCAGGTACCACGGCTGGACCTACACGCTGGAAGGCCAGCTGCGCAGCGCGCCGGAAATGCAGGACGCCCGCGACTTCCGCGTCGAGGACATCCGCCTGCCGCCGCTGCGCGTGCACGAGTGGCAGGGCCTGGTGTTCGTGGCGATCGATCCCGCAGTGCCGGCGTTCGACGAGGTCTACGGCGGCATCGCCGAGCGCATCGCGCCGATCGACCTGGCGGCGATGCGCTACCTGCGCCGCGACGTCTACGACATAGCCTGCAACTGGAAGGTCTACGTCGACAACTTCCTCGAGGGCTACCACCTGCCGCATGTGCACCCGGGCCTGTCGCGCGTGCTCGACTACCGCGCCTACGACACCGAGCTGTTCGCGTGGCATTCGCTGCAGTCCTCGCCGCTGCGCGACAGCAGCGGGATCTACGGCGACGGCCAGGCGTACTACTACTTCGTCTACCCCAACGTGATGCTCAACATCATGCCCGGGCGCCTGCAGACCAACCGCATCCTGCCGCTGGGGCCGGGCCGCTGCCGCGTGGTGTTCGACTACTACTACGCGCAGGACGCGGGCGCGCAGGCGCGCATCGCCGCCGACCAGGGCTTCAGCGACGAGGTGCAGCGCGAGGACATCGCGATCTGCGAAGCGGTGCAGAAAGGGCTGGCCTCCGGCCATTACCTGCCCGGCCGCCTGAACCCGAAGCGCGAGAGCGGCGTCTGGCATTTCCAGAACCTGCTGCGCGCGGCCTACGCCGGCCCCGCCGGGGAGTCCGCGTGAGCCTGCCTCCGGCGGGCGGCCCCTCCGCCAGAGCGGAGCCCACGGCTGCCGGCACGCACGACGGCAGCCGCATCGGCTTCTGGACCTGCACCGCGCTGGTGGTGGGCAACGTCATCGGCATGGGCATCTTCGTGCTGCCGGCGTCGCTGGCGCCGTTCGGCTTCAACGCGCTGATCGGCTGGGTCATCGTGCTGGCCGGCTGCCTGGCGCTAGCGCGGGTGTTCTCGCACCTCGCCCATGCGCTGCCCGGCGCGGGCGGGCCGTACGGCTACATCCGCCACACGCTGGGCGAACTGCCGGCGTACATGGCGTTATGGGCGTACTGGGTGTCGATGTGGCTCACCAACGCCGCGCTCGCCACCGGCGTGGTCGGCTACATGGCGGTGGTGTTCCCGCCGCTGGGCGCGCTGCCGCCGGCGCTGTTCGCGCTGGGCCTGCTGTGGGCGATCGTGGCGATCAACCTGTTCGGCGTGCGCACCGGCGGCGGCGTGCAGATCGTCACCACCGCGCTGAAGCTGCTGCCCATGCTGGTGATCGCCCTGCTCGGCGGCTGGCTGCTGCTGACCGCGCCGGCGAGCTACGCCGCGCACCCGCCGACCACGCCGATCACCCTGGGCGGCGTGACGGCGGCCTCGACCATCGCCCTGTTCGCGATGCTGGGCATCGAATCGGCCAGCGTGCCGGCAGCGCGGGTGGACGACCCGGGGCGCACGATCCCGCGTTCGACCATGAGCGGCACCGTGCTCACCGCGATCATCTACATCATCGTTTCCACCGTGCCGTTGCTGCTGATCCGGCAGCAGGAGCTGGCCGAGGCCAGCGCACCGTTCGCGCTGCTGATGGACCGCTTCGCGCTGGCCGGTTCGGGGCGCTGGCTGGCGTTGTTCGTGGTGATCAGCGGGCTGGGCGCGCTCAACGGCTGGACCCTTCTCGCCGGCGAGCTGACCCGCACCATGGCCGTCAACGGCGTGCTGCCGGCAGTGCTCGCGCGCAACAACCGCCACGGCGCGCCGGCGGTGGCGCTGCTGGTGATCGGCGCGCTCGCCTCGGCGATGGTGTGGATGAGCTACAGCAAATCGCTGGTGGCGGCGTTCACCTTCCTCACCCGCGTGGTGACCGCCGCCAACCTGCCGCTCTATCTGTGCTGCGCGCTCGCGCTGATCGTGTTGTGGTGGCGGCGCAGCGCGACGTGCGCCACGCGACGGGTGCTGCTGATCGCCGTCACCTGCGTGGCATTCGTGGTATTCGCTTTTGTCGGGATCGGCCACGAGCCGTTCCTGTATGCGCTGGGGCTGATCGCGGCAGGCCTGCCGCTGTATGCGCTGATGCGCCTGCGCCGCCGCGCCGCCCCGCCCGTCGAGGTGCTGCCGCCATGAGGGATCCGCGCTACGACCTCCTGTTCGCCCCGCTCAAGATCGGCCCGGTCACCGCGAAGAACCGCTTCTTCCAGGTGCCGCACTGCAACGGCATGGGCCACGCGATGCCGCTGGCGCACGCGGCGATGCGCGAGGTGAAGGCCGAAGGCGGCTGGGCGGTGGTCTCCACCGAGGAATGCGAGATCCACCCCAGCGGCGATCTCACGCCCTACGTCGAGGCGCGGCTGTGGGACGACCGCGACATCCCCGCGCTGGCGCTGATGTGCGACAAGGTGCACGCGCACGGCGCGCTGGCCGCGCTGGAACTGACCCACAACGGCCCCACCGCGTCGAACCTGTATTCGCGCGAGGTGCTGATCGCGCCTTCGCCGCAGCCCGCCAAGTACGGCTACCCGCACCAGGCGCGCGCGATGACGCTGCACGACATCCGCGAATACCGCCGCTGGCACCGCGAGGCGGCGATCCGCGGCAAGCGCGCGGGCATGGACATCATCTACGCCTACGCCGCGCACGACCTGTCGCTGGCGATGCACTTCCTGCAGCGCCGGCGCAACCAGCGCAGCGACGCATACGGCGGCGCGCTGGAGAACCGCGTGCGCCTGCTGCGCGAGGTGCTGGAAGACACCAAGGAAGCGGTGGGCGGCACCTGCGCGGTGGCGCTGCGCTTCGCCGTCGACGAGCTGCTCGGCCCCGGCGGCGTGGAACTGGCCGAGGCGCAGGACATCGTGGGCATGCTGGCCGAGCTGCCCGACCTGTGGGACGTGAACCTGGCCGCCTGGTACAACGACTCGGTGCCCTCGCGCTTCGCCGCCGAAGGCGCGCAGGAGCCCTTCATCGCCTTCGTCAAGAAGACCACCACGAAACCGGTGGTGGGCGTGGGCCGCTTCACCTCGCCCGACACCATGGTGTCGCAGCTCAAGCGCGGCGTGCTCGACCTGATCGGCTGCGCGCGCCCGTCGATCGCCGACCCGTTCCTGCCGCGCAAGATCGAGGAAGGCCGCGTCGACGACATCCGCGAGTGCATCGGCTGCAACGTCTGCGTCTCCGGCGACATGACGATCTCGCCGATCCGCTGCACGCAGAACCCGACGATGGGCGAGGAGTGGCGCAAGGGCTGGCACCCGGAGCGCATCGCGCCGGCGCGCACGCCGGCCCGCGTGCTGGTGGTCGGCGCCGGCCCGGCCGGGCTGGAGGCCGCGCGCGCACTGGGCCAGCGTGGCTGCGAGGTGAGCCTGGCCGAGGCGCGCAGGGAGCTGGGCGGCCGCGTCACGCGCGAGGCGCGCCTGCCCGGCCTGGCCGAATGGGCGCGCGTGCGCGACTGGCGCGTGGGCCAGATCAACAAGCTGGCGAACGTGGCGGTCTACCTCGACTCCGCACTCACCGCGCAGGACGTGCTCGACTTCGGCGCGGAGCACGTGGTGCTGGCCACCGGCTGCCACTGGCGCCGCGACGGCTGCGGCCGCAGCCACGGCTTCGCCATTCCCGGCTTCGACGACGGTGCGCGCGTGTTCACCCTCGACGACCTGATGGACGGCCGCCTGCCGCAAGGCCGCGTGGCGGTGTACGACGACGACGGCTATTACCACGCCAGCGTCGCCGCCGAACTGCT
Source organism: Rhodanobacter geophilus (assembly GCF_040812275.1). Classification (NCBI taxonomy): domain Bacteria; kingdom Pseudomonadati; phylum Pseudomonadota; class Gammaproteobacteria; order Lysobacterales; family Rhodanobacteraceae; genus Rhodanobacter; species Rhodanobacter geophilus. The sequence continues at coordinate 221,927 of NZ_JBFOHL010000006.1, forward strand.
GCGCCGGCGCGGCTGCGAGGTGGTCCACCTCACGCCCGAGGACAGCCTCGCGCCGTGGACGCTGAACACGCTGGACTACCGGCATGTGCGCAAGCGGATGGCCGAACTCGGCATCGAGGCGCTGGTATCGCACGACGTCGTCGGCTACGCCGGTGGCGTGCTCACCGTCGAGGACGTGTGGACCCACCGGCGGCGCGAGCTGCCCTGCGACGCCGTGGTCACCGTCACCGCCCGCCTGCCCGACGACACGCTGTACCGGGAGCTGCAAGGGCGCGAGGCGGAATGGTCCGGCGCCGGCATTCGCAGCGTGCGCTGCATCGGCGACGCCGAGGCGCCGGGCCTGATCGCGCATGCGGTCTACGCCGGCCACCGCTATGCCCGCGAGCTGCAGGAGCCGGGCACCGGCGAGGTCGCGTTCCAGCGGCATTTCCATACCGCCCACGCCGACGACCTGCGCCGCCCGCGCTGACGCAGCCAGGCCGATGCACTACCCGAGCGGACTTATGCCACCGCCTGCGCGACACGCCGGCGCGTCGCCTCGTCCAGCTTCGGCAGCACCTCCAGCGCGCCGAGGTTGTGTTCCAGCTGCTCCAGCCGGCTCGCGCCCAGCATCACCGTGGAGACGTGCGGATTGGCCGCGCACCACGCGATGGCGAGTTGCGCGGTGCTGCAGCCGAGCTCGTCGGCGAGCGGGCGCAGGCGGCGCACCTTCGCCACGCGCTCGCCGCCGTCACCCAGCACCCTGTCCTGCAACCACGCATAGTCGGGCTGCGCCAGCCGCGAGTCGGCCGGCACGCCATCGTCGTACTTGCCGCTGAGCAGGCCCGAGGCCAGCGGCGACCAGATCGTGGTGCCCATGCCGTAGTCGCGGTACAGCGGCGCGTATTCCACCTCGACGCGCTCGCGATGCAGCAGGTTGTATTCCGGCTGCTCCATCGATGGTGCCGCGAGGTGGTTCTCCTTCGCCACGCGATGCGCCTCGACGATCGCCGGCGCCGGCCACTCGCTGGTGCCCCAGTACAGCACCTTGCCCTGGCGCACCAGCAGGTCCATCGCCGCCACGGTTTCCTCGACCGGCGTGTCGGGGTCGGGGCGATGGCAGAAATAGAGGTCGAGGTAATCCACGCGCAGGCGCTGCAGCGCCTGGTGGCAGGCCTCGATCACGTGCTTGCGCGACAGCCCGCGCTGGGTCGGCTTCGGGTGCTCCCGCGCCCCGAAGAACACCTTGCTGGACACGCACCAGCTGTCGCGCGGGAAACGCAGGTCGGCCAGCACGTCGCCCATCAGCGATTCGGCCACGCCGTTGCCGTAGGTCTCGGCGTTGTCGAAGAAGTTCACGCCGCGATCCCAGGCCAGCGCCAGCATGTCGCGCGCCAGCGAACGACCCACGCTCTTGCCGAACGTGGCCCAGGCGCCGAAGGAAAGGACGGAAAGCGGCAGGCCGGCACGGCCGAGGCGGCGGTATTGCATGGGGAACTCCTTCGGCAGGCAGGGGCAATCGGCGCGTGCCGATCCTTTGCATGCTGCGTCGACGCGTCAGGTCGATGCAAGCCTTGCGTATCCCCAGGGTGCTGCTCGTGGGTGTCGCCATCTGGCAGGCAAGGCATGACCTGATGCGGCGAAGCCCGGCCAGCTTTCTCCCTTCTCCCTCCGGGGGAAGGTGCCCCAGAGGGGCGGATGAGGGTTCGGTGGTAGCGAGAGGCTCACGCGACTCGGAAGATGTCATGCCGTCAGCTTCATATTTGAATATAGTGTTCATACCTGATGCCACAGCATCCGCCAGTAGAGGCCCGCTCCATGGATCGTCGCCGTTTCCTGCTCGCCGGCTCGGCCGTCGCCTCGATGGGTGCGCTCGGCGCGACTCGCATCGCCCGTGCCGATGCCGCTGCCGCACCCATCGCCGGCGCGCCGCGCCCGCGCCCCACCCCGCAGCAGCTGCGCTGGCAACGCGACGAGCTGGCGATGTTCGTGCACCTCACGGTGAACACCTTCACCGGCAAGGAATGGGGCGACGGCACCGAGTCGCCGGCGATCTTCGACCCGCGCAAGCTGGACGCGCGGCAGTGGGCGCGCACGGCGAAGCAGGCCGGCTTCCGCAGCATGATCCTCACCGCCAAGCACCACGACGGCTTCTGCCTGTGGCCCACCGCCACCACCAGGCATTCGGTGGCATCCAGCCCGTGGAAGAACGGCCACGGCGACGTGGTGCGCGAGTTCACCGACGCCTGCCGCGCCGAAGGCCTGGGCGCCGGCCTGTACCTGTCGCCGTGGGACCGCAACGCGAAGGTCTACGGCAGCGGCGAGGCCTACAACGACTACTACATCGCGCAGCTCACCGAGCTGCTCGGCAACTACGGCAAGATCGTGGAGGTGTGGTTCGACGGCGCCAACGGCGAAGGACCGGACGGCCGCAGGCAGGCCTACGACTGGCCGCGCATCCACGCCACGGTGCGCAGGCTGCAACCCGATGCGGTGATGTTCTCCGACGCCGGCCCCGACGTGCGCTGGATCGGCGACGAGAAGGGCGTGGCCGGCGAAACCTGCTGGTCCAGCATCGACCCGGCCAGCGTGCCGTACCCGGGCTACGACCGGCCGTGGGTGGGCGACCTGCTCGGCCACGGCGACCCGCACGGCAGCGCCTGGCGCCCCGGCGAATCGGACGTGTCGATCCGCCCCGGCTGGTTCTGGCACCCCGAGCAGAACGACCAGGTGCGCACTCCGGACGGCCTGATGGATCTTTATTTCAGCTCGGTGGGCCGCAACAGCAAGCTGCTGCTCAACGTGCCGCCCAACCGCGACGGCCTGTTCGACGCCCCGGACATCGCCTCGCTGCAAGGCTTCGCCGCCCGGCGCACCGCACTGTTCGCCAACGACCTGCTGCAGGGCGCCCGCGTGCACGCCAGCAGCAGCGACCTCGCGCACCCGGCCGCCAGCGTGCTCGATGCCGACCCCGACGCGTACTGGAGCGCCGCACGCAGCGTGCGCCATGCGTGGCTGGAAATCGAAGTGCCGCACGAGATCGAATTCGACACGCTGGAACTCGGCGAAGCCATCGCCTTCGGCCAGAACATCGCCAACCATCGCGTCGAGACATGGAACGGCCGTGCGTGGCAGCCGCTCGCCTGGGGCACCACCATCGGCCACAAGAAGCTCACCCGCTTCGACCCGGTGCGCACAAGCCGGCTGCGCGTGCTGCTGGAATTCGCCTACGACACGCCGCGGCTGGCGCGCGTGGCGGCGTATCGCGGGCCGGATCGCCGCTACGGGCCGGGGCACGACGAGAAGTAAGCCGGTCTCAGGCGCCTTCCGCCGCGTAGGCCGCCAGCGCCTCGAACAGATGGTCGTAGACCAGCCGCACGCGGCGGTTCGCGCGCTGGTCCTCGTGCATCACCAGCCAGGTGTCCAGGTCCAGCGCGAACGCGGGCACCACGCGCAGCAGCGATCGTTCGCGCCGGGCCAGCGCATGCTGGCATGCACCGATGCCATAGCCGGCACGCAGCGCGGCCAGCTGGGCCAGCGCGCTGTCGGTGCGCAACGCGAAGCGGCCGCGCGCGAACACCTCCGCGCCCGGCACGCGGCCGCGCATCGCGCGCAGGGCGGGCGTCTCGCGGTCGAAGCCGATCAGCGCGTGGCCGTGCAGATCGGCCAGCGCGCGCGGCGTGCCGTGCGCCTTCAGGTAGCGCCGGTGCGCGTACAGCCCGATCCCGATGGCGCCCACGCGCCGCGCCACCAGCGCGCCCTGGCTCGGCCGCAGCATGCGCACGGCGATGTCGGCGTCCTTGCGCAGCAGGTCCTCGGCGGCATCGGACAGCGACAGCTCGACCACGATGCCCGGCTGCCGCCGGCGCAGGTCGGCCAGCATCGCCGGCAGCACCTCGCCGCCGATCACCTCGCTGCAGGTGATGCGCACCACGCCGCGCACCTCCTGCCGACTGCCCGAGGCCGCGCGCCGCAAGGCGGCGGAGGCCGCGGCCATGCCGCGCGCGTGTTCGGCCAGCTCGGCGCCCACCTCGGTCAGCGCCAGCCCCTGCGGCGAACGGGTGAACAAGGCCACGCCCAGCGTCGCCTCCAGCTGCCGCACATGCCGGCCCAGGCTGGGCTGGGTCATGCCCAGCCTGCGCGCCGCCGCGGACAGGCTGCCTTCGCCCGCCACCGCGAGGAAGGAGCGGTAGAGATCCCAGCCCGGCTCGTCGCTGTCCATGCATTTATTTATAGCAGATGTTCGGTGTTGGGCAATTTCCAAACAGCCCGTCCTGCGCCAGGCTGGCGCCACCCATCGATTCCGACCCATCCTGGAGTACGGCCATGAACACCTCGAAGACAGCCCTGATCCTCGGCGCCACCGGCGGCGCGGGCGGCGAGATCGCCGCGGCCCTGTTGCGCCGCGGCTGGACGGTGCGCGCGCTGGTCCGCAACGCCGCCCGGCCCGGCCTCGATCCGCGCATCGACTGGCGCGAGGGCGACGCGATGCAGGCCGCCGACGTCATGCAGGCCGCGGCCGGCGCGGATGTGCTGGTCCACGCGGTGAACCCGCCGGGCTACCGCGACTGGGACAAGCTGGTGCTGCCGATGCTGGACCACAGCCTCGCCGCGGCCCGCGCCAACGGCGCACGCCTGGTGCTGCCGGGCACGGTCTACAACTACGGTCCCGATGCCTTTCCGCTGCTCGCCGAGGACGATCCGCAGCGGCCGCTGACCCGCAAGGGCGCGATCCGCGTGGCGATGGAACAACGGCTGGCCGAGGCCGGCGACGTGCGCAGCCTGATCCTGCGCTGCGGCGACTTCTTTGGCCCGCGCGCCGGCAACAACTGGTTCGCGGCGATCGCCAGGCCGGGCCGCCGCCTGCGCTCCCTGCTCTATCCCGGCCGGCGCGAGCTGCCCCACGCCTGGGCCTACCTGCCCGACGTGGGCGAAACCGTGGCGCGGCTGCTGCAGCGCGAGGGCGAACTGGAACGCCACGCCCGCTTCCACTTCGCCGGCCACTTCGTGGATGGCGACGCCCTGCTCGCCGCCGCGCGCCGCGCCAGCGGCAACGCCACGCTGCCGCTGCGCGCCTTCCCGTGGTGGCTGGCCCACCTGGCCGCGCCGTTCGTGGTGCTGCTGCGCGAACTGCGCGAGATGCGCTACCTGTGGCGCGAGCCGCTGCAACTGGACAACCGCCGCCTGGTCGCATGGCTGGGCACGGAACCGCACACGCCGCTGGACCAGGCGGTCGAGGCCACCTTGCGCGGCGCCGGCTGCCTGGAGTGAGTGCTCAGCGCAGGAAGTGCAGCGCGACCGCCAGCACGACCGCCGCGAACACGCCGGCGGCCACGTCATCCACCATCACGCCCAGGCCACCGTGCAGGCGGCGGTCGAACACGCGGATCGGCCACGGTTTCCATACGTCGAACAGGCGGAACAGCGCGAAGCCGGCAAGCACCGCCCACCACGGCGCCAGCAGTGCGGGCAGCAGCGCGATCCACTGGCCGACGAATTCGTCCCACACCAGTGCGCGGTGGTCGTCCACGCCCAGCGCGCGGCCCGCCATCCCGCAGGCCCATACGCCCAGCGCGAAGCCCAGCACGATGGCCAGCAGGTTCAGCGGCAGCGACAGCCCACGCAGCAGCAGCCACGGCAGGATCGCCGCCAGCGAGCCGAACGTGCCCTGCGCCACCGGCGCGAGGCCGGAGCCGAGGCCGCAGGCGATCCAGCCCGCCGGCGTGGCGAGCAGCGCGCGGCGTTGCGCGGCGGTGAGCGTCTTGCGTTCGGCGCGGGCGTTCATGCGGCGAAATGATCCCAGCCCAGCTGCGCCGGTTCCAGCCAGCCGCCATCCGCATCGCGCACGCGCACGCCCTCGCCCGCCACGATGCGGCCGATGCGCGTGGCGCCGCAGCCCAGCCGCGCCAGGTCGGCCTGCACCTCGGCCACGCGCGCGACGGGCACGGTGAAGCACAATTCGTAGTCGTCGCCGCCGGCCAGCGCGAAATCGCGCGCGGCCACGTCGTCGAACAGGCCCAGCAATGCGGACGAGCGCGGCAGCAGGGCCGCGTCGATCTCCGCGCCCACGCCGCTGGCCGCGCAGAGATGGCCAAGGTCGGCGAGCAGGCCGTCGGACACGTCGAGGCAGGCGCTGGCGCGGCCGCGCAGCGCCAGCCCCGCCGCCAGCCGCGGGACCGGGCGGTTCAGGCGGTCGACCAGCGCGTCGCGCATGGATGCCCCGGCGTCCGCCGGCATCGGTGCCTGCAGGCAGCGCAATCCCGCCGCCGCATCGCCCAGCGTGCCGGTGACCAGCACCGCGTCGCCCACGCGCGCACCGGCGCGGGTCAGGGCCTGCCCCGGCGGCACGAAACCGTGCACGGCCACGCTGAGCGTCAACGGCCCGCGCGTGGTGTCGCCGCCCACCAGGGCCAGCCGGTGCGGCCGCGCCAGTTGCGCGAAGCCGTCGGCGAGGCCGTCGATGAAGTCCGCATCGGCCTGCGGCAGGGTCAGCGCCAGCAGCGCCCACGCCGGCGTGGCGCCCATCGCGGCGAGGTCGGACAGGTTCACCGCCAGCGCCTTCCAGCCGAGGTCGGCCGGCGCGGTGCCCGCGGGGAAATGCACTCCCTCGACCAGGGTGTCGATCGCCACCGCCAGCTCCTGTCCCGCGGGCACGGCCAGCAGCGCGGCGTCGTCGCCGATGCCGAGGTGCACGTCGTCGCGCTGCTGCGCGGTGCGCTCGCGTAGCCGGTCAATCAGGCGGAATTCCATGGCGGTCCTGCGGGGAAGCGGTTCCAGAGCAGAGCATCCGCGCGGGCGCGGCGCAAGCCCGTGACCTGCGGCGCATGCGCGGGCGCTGCATGCGTGCGAGGCTGGCGCCACTTCCCTGCCGGAGCTTGCCGCCATGCGCCGTGTCCGTTTCCACCCCGCCGTCCTGTCGCTCGCCCTGCTCGCCGCCGCGCCGGCGCTGGCTGCGCCGATGCCATCCGCAGCCAACGACGCGGCCGTGCTGGCACCGGTCCGGGCCTTCTTCGCGGCGATGTCGCGCTACGACCAGGCCGGCATGCGCGCGCAGGTGCTGCCCGCGGGCATGGCCACGCTGATGCGCCACGGCAAGCCGGATCAACTCGCGCTGGGCGACTTCGTCGACCACGTGAAGCCGGGCAAGGCGCGCATCGAGGAACGCATCCGCGATCCGCAGGTGTGCGTGGACGACGACATCGCCGTGGTATGGGCGCCCTACGTCTTCCTGCTCGACGGCAAGCCGCACCATTGCGGCACCGACGTGTTCAACCTGGCGCGGGTGGACGGCCGCTGGCTGATCAGCGGCATCGCCGACAACAGCCGCGACTGCCCGGCCAGGTAAACCCTCAGCGCGCGAACACCAGGGCGGGTTCGCCGTGGTAGGTGGTGCGCTGCCATTCGCGGAAGCCGGCCTTCGCGGCCACGCGGAGGGAGGCGGCGTTGTCCGCGTCGATCAGGCACACGGCGCGCAGGCCCGGCAGGTGCGCGTCGGCCCAGGCGGTGGCCGCGGCGATCGCCTCGCTCGCATAGCCGCGGCCATGCACCTCGGGCGACAGCACCCAGCCGAACTCCAGCATGCCCGCCAACGAGGGCTCGATCTCGCGGCGGAAGTCGCCGAAGCCGATGTCGCCGACATAGCGGCCGCCGGCCTTTTCCTCGACCGCCCAGTAACCGTAGCCCAGCATGCCCCACAGCCCGCGCGAGGCCAGCATGCGGCGCCAGGTTTCCTCGGCGGTGAACGGGCGGCCGCCGATGTAGCGCACCACGTCCGGGTCGGCCCACAGCGCGGTGCAGGCGGCATGGTCTTCGGGGCGATGCGCGCGCAGGCGCAGCCGCGCGGTTTCCAGCACCGGCACCCGATCCTCCGTCCGGGCGCCGGTGTCCATCAGCCGCGCTTCTCGACCGCGCGCAGTTCGGCGGCCAGCTTGTCCAGCACGCCGTTGACGTAGCTGTGGCCGTGGTCGGCGCCGAAGCGCTTGGTGACTTCGATCGCCTCGTTGATCACCACGCGGTAGGGCACGTCGGGGCGATGCTTCAACTCGTAGGCGGCGAGGCGCAGCGCGGCGCGCTCGATGGGATCGACCTCGGCGACTTCGCGGTCGAGGTACGGACGCAGCGAAGCGTCGATCTCGGCGACGTGCTGCTCCACGCCGTGCAGCAGATCCTCGAAGTATTCGAGGTCGGCCACTTCCATGTCCTGCTCGTGGCGGAACTGCTCGATCACCGCGTTCATGTGGCTGCCCGACAGCTGCCACGCGTACAACGCCTGCAGCGCGCGGCGGCGGGCGCGCGAGCGCGCGGCGAGATCGATGCCTTCAGGACGAGGATGCATCACAGCTGGCCGTACAGGTTGACCATCTCCAGCGCGGCCATCGCGGCGTCGGCGCCCTTGTTGCCGGCCTTGGTGCCCGAACGCTCGATCGCCTGCTCGATGCTGTCGGTGGTCAGCACGCCGAACGCCACCGGCACGCCGGTGTCCAGCGCGGCCCTGGCCAGGCCCTTGGCGCATTCGCCGGCCACGTAGTCGAAGTGCGGCGTGGCACCGCGGATCACCGCGCCCAGCGCGATCACCGCCGCGTACTTGCCGGAAGCGGCGACCTTGTGCGCGGCCAGCGCGATCTCCCACGCCCCCGGCACGCGCACCAGCTCGATGTCCGCGTCCTTGACGCCGTGGCGCAACAGCGCGTCGCGCGCCCCGGCCACCAGCGGCTCCACGACGAAACCGTTGAAACGGCCCGCGACGATGGCAAAGCGGCCCTTGGGCGTGGCGAAATCGCCTTCGATGGTTTTCATGCTCAATGCGTTCCTGGACGGGCACGGGCGCCCGTGCGAAGCGGGCATTTTACAGGCTCGCCGCCACGGCCGCTTGTGCCGGCAGGGAGCCGCCCGGCCAACGGAACGCGCCGACGAAAACCGCGAAAACCCCGAGTCCCCTGCCAGCCATGGGTGACCCGGCACACCCCGCCGCAGCATGGCAAGGCCACGGAGGCACCGCGCATGCACCAACCCTTGCCGGCACCGGCCCCCGGTGAGAGGATCGCCGCAGGGTCGCCGCCTCCGGGAAAGGCTGCAGGATTAGACGGCGGAATCAGGCGGCACGATCGGGGGAAGTCGTTGATTCGTGGGGAAGGCCTCCCATGGCCAAGCCCCGGATGGCGCGGTTAGGGATGCTCTGATCTATTCCCCGACTGAGGCATCATAGCGATGAGCCCCCGGAAGCACATCCTCGATGAAGCAGCGTTCGTTCGCCTCGTTAAGTTTTGACGCCAAGAAGAAGCCCACCCGCCG